>JAPLOC010000407.1:9993-11516 GCA_026692825.1 Planctomycetota bacterium
AGTACGGGGCGAGGGGGCTCCCGTGGAAAAAGGGGACCGACTGAGCGTGCGGGGGTATCACGCAGGAACCCCCGGTGCATTGCGGCTGTTGACAGGGAATCTCAACGACGACCAGTCGGTCCATTGGGATGAACCGTTGGAAATGACGGAAGCGGGCTGGCGGTATGCGACCGAGGCTCCCGATCCCCAGAGTCCGTGGTCCGACCGGCTGGCGTATTACCTCAAGTTTCTGGAACACGGCGATGTGATCCTCGCGAACGACGCCCATGCCGAGGTGGTCAACGCCCCAACGATGGAGATCGCGAACGCCTCCCGGCTCATTGGGCCCGAGAAACTCCGGGTCTGGCTTTCTTCGCCCAAAACGCCCGCGATCCGCAAGAGCGCCTATTGGGTGCTGCTGGGCTACTGTGGGACCGACGCGGACGAACGGCAACTGGAGACGCTGGTACGGGCCGAGGGGAAGACGCTGCGGCTGGGATTGTCGGGACTGATTTTCGGATACCTGCAACTGAGCGGCGAACGGGGGTTGCAGGTTGTGAACGCACGATACTTCGCAGCGGCGACCGAGACCGATGAATCTGGGGAGACTGGGGACGCAATCAAGGCGGTGTCGTGGTGCTGGAACAATGGCAATGGCAAAGTCTCCCGCGAAGAACTGCGGAGAGCCTTGCGGCCGCTCTACACGCACCCGCTGCATGGCGTCACCGTACTCCAGACGCTGGCTCGCTGGAAAGACTGGGAGTTGCAGGACGAGCTGGTCTCAAAGTACGGGACACCCGGTTTCAACGACTCGACAATGAAAAAGGCGATCGCGAAGTTTCTGGTGAGCGCGACGCTGGACCAACCCGCCGACAACCCGACGAATCCTCCGCCCCATGTGGTCGTAGCCCGCAAGCATTTGCAGCAGCTTCGGCAACGCGATCCGAAAGTGGTGGCGGCGGCGGAACGGGACTTGTTGGTGACGGACGGCTGAATTCGACGGGGTTCGCCCGACAGCACGCTGAGTGGCATCCTGCGCTGCGGCGGCAGATTGGCGACCGAAGGACGTGACCGTTGAAGACTCTTTAGCGGCATGTCGGCATGCGGGGTCCGATCCAGTTCGCTCACTGGTTCCGACTTTCGCGACGCGATAGCCTATCGTCTCACACGAGACGGCCCCCAGTTGTGATTCGAGGCCCTCGGCAAACTTCCGCACAGACGGCGCGCAGTCAAACTGCGTTCATTCCACAACCCCCCCTCCCAACCGACTCTCATGCCTGTCACCCGGTTCGCCATCACCCTAGTGGTTTTCACTTCAGTCTGGTTTGCCACTCGGTCGGCAGACGCTCAGGAGCGGGTTACGTTCCGCCAGACGCTGCAGGCCCGTCAGCGCGAGACTGTCAAAGTCGTCGCCGACTATATCGCCAGCCACCCCGAGGGGGATGACGCGGATGAAGCGAGAACCTGGATGTTTGAAACGGTGATCGCGGGGGGACTCGAACAGGAAGGTTTGTCCGTAGCGCGGGCCTGCCTCGAACGCCCTC
>JAPLOC010000408.1 GCA_026692825.1 Planctomycetota bacterium
CCCCGCCGCAGGATTTTTTGGGACCGATTCATTCTCGTACACGATCAAAGATCCTGGCGGACTCACTGATACCGCAACTGTGTCCGTCCGGGTGGGAAATCGGGCACCCATCCCGATCGACGATTCCTACTTCGCCGTCGCAGGGGAATTACGTGTTTTCAGCTCGCCTGGCGTACTCGGAAATGATGCCGATCCGGATGGGGATCCGATTTCGGCCGTACTTGCGACCGCGGCAAGCCACGGAACCGTATCGCTGAACGCGAATGGATCGTTTACATATTCAGCCGCCAGTGGATATTCCGGCTCTGACAGTTTCACCTACCGTGTGAACGATGGTCTCGCCACGAGCAACGTCGCCACAGTCCGGTTGACCGTGTATCCAACCGACAACTCCGTGACGAACGACGAATACTCCATTCCTCATGACCACCCCCTGACTGTCGGAACTGCGTCCGGAGTTCTCATCAACGACTGGGATCTGGAGGGAGATTCTCTCTCAGCGCAACTTGTCAGCGGTCCGGCGCATGGCGGCTTGTCATTCGCGTCGAACGGCGCATTTGTCTATACGCCCTCGGCAGGCTTTGCCGGCGTCGACTCATTTCAATACCGCGCCACCGATGGTACGCACGTGACCAACGTGGGCACCGTTACGCTCCGCGTTCTCAATCGGAGTCCGGATTCAAGTGACGACGTCTTCACTTTCATGCACGACACGTCGCTGACAGTCGCCGTGCCTGGAGTCTTGGGGGGCGACGCGGATTTCGACCACGACAACCTTTCCGCTATCCTGCTATCCAACCCGCAACACGGTGCGCTCGCCTTTAACGCCAGCGGCGGTTTCACCTACATTCCCGCAGCGGGATTCTCCGGAATCGATTCGTTCACCTACCGTGCGACGGACGGAATCGACGTCTCGCGCACCGCGACGGTGACGCTGCGGGTCAACCGGTTCGCACCAGTTACTTCCGATGATTCGATTCCCATTTCCGCGGGTAGAACCGCACTGTTGTCGGCGGCTGATTTGCTCTCCAACGACTTCGACCCGGAAGACGATCCACTGACAGTCGTCATTGCGTCAGATCCGGTGCATGGGTCTGTAAATCTTGAGGCCGATGGCCGAGTGCGCTATGTGCCAAACGCGGGGTTTCGCGGAAGCGGAACAGCGACGGTGACGCTTGTCGTCGCGAACGAGTCTCCAATCGGAGTGGTCGATTCCTATCAAATGCCACCCGATCGAGTCTTTCAGTCGGGGGAGAACGGGCTTCTTGTCAACGACATTGATCCCGAACGGGATCCCCTGATCGCTGAATTGGTCGTGGAGCCCGCTCACGGAATCGTCGAAATCTCGCGTGACGGGAGTTTCACGTATCGACCGAACCCAGGTTTCGAAGGGAGCGACGCCTTCTGCTATCGGGTCCGCGATCCGTATTCAAACAGTGGACCCACGCGAGTGGATCTGAGTGTCGTCAATGCTCGGCCGGTGGCGCACGACGACGTCTTTCACGCTCGCCCCGATTCGCCGTTACTGGTTTCCGCGATACAAGGGATTTTGGCGAACGACTTTGACGCCGATTCCGATTCATTGACACCAGAACTCCGTCGTGTACCGGCCCATGGTTTGGTGACAATCGATGCGGACGGGGGATTTTTCTACCGTTCCGCGAACGGTTTTTCGGGGCGCGATGAATTCACCTACCGGTTGAGCGACGGCCGAATCGCCAGCGATGAGGCAGTTGTTGTTCTCTATGTGACGAACGGCTCACCAACCGCATTGGACGATTCGTATTCACTGCCCCATGATCGTCCATTTTATGTATCCCCGGCAAACGGTCTACTGTCGAACGACACCGATCCCGACCAGGATTTCCTGAGCGTGAATTTGATCGCCGGCGTGAGTCATGGGCTGCTGCGACTGGATGCGACAGGTGGCTTTGATTACCGGCCCGATCCAGGTTTTGTTGGTGACGATTATTTCACCTACCGCGCAATTGATGGGGCGGCGGCCAGCGAGACGGTCGGTGTCACTCTCCACGTCGGAAACATCGTTCCGACAGCTCAATCTTCGAAATACACGGTCGCGCACGGCCAACCGATTCGTGTGCCAGCCCCAGGACTACTGGCCGGCGCGTTCGATCCCGACGATGACAGCCTCTCGGTGACAATCCTCACTCCGACGGCACACGGGTCTCTCACGGTCTCTGAGAACGGTGCATTTGAATACCGCCCCGATTCCACCTTCACCGGTGTGGACAGGTTGGTCTTTCGGGTCAGCGATGGACCGTCGTCGAGTCCACCGCAGACGATTGAATTCAACGTCTCGAATCGCAATCCCGTCGCTCGGGATGACCGTTTCACAATTATGCATGACCGGCTGGCGGCTGGTGCCAGTTATGATGTCCTGACTAATGACGCCGACCCGGACGAGGACCCGGTGACCGTCAGCCTGTTGCAGGGGGTCGGGTCCGCCGGGGACCTTCACCTGGATTCCACCGGGAAATTCACGTTCTCACCAAGCCTTCACTTCGTGGGAGCCGCCAGTTTTCGTTACCGAATCAGCGATGGGGTTTCCTTCGACGATGCCGACGTCACGATCAATTTCACAAATGACGCGCCGGTGTTGAGTCCGGACCGATATGTGGTCGAGGCGAACCACTCGCTTTCCGTCGCGGCGATCCACGGAGTCTGTTCGAATGACCGTGATCCCGATGAAGATCCCTTCACCGTTCAGTTGGTCGAAGGAGCGTTGCATGGCGCCGTCACCCTTTCGGGAGATGGTTCCATTGTGTACGTACCAACACCAGACTTCGTCGGAATTGACGAATTCAGTTATCGCGCGATGGACGGCGTCGTTTCCGCAGCAAATGCCCCGGTGACGCGCGTGCGAATTCATGTCGTCGCGCAGTCTCAATTCGCCGAAAACGATGAGTACACCACAAGTCATGGGCGAGCCCTGGTCGCCAACGTTCTTGACAATGATCTGGTCGCGACCGGGATTCCCTGGTCGATTTCGCTCGTGCAAGCCCCCGCATTTGGGATCTTTGAACTCGGAGCGGAAGGGGAATTCCATTACTTGCCTTCCGCAGATTTTTCCGGGGACGTCACTGCGCGGTACGCGATCCAGCAGGGAGGATCGACCGTCTTTGCGGACATGCTTTTTCACGTCGAGAATTCCGCTCCTCGCGGTACCAGGGCCGACTACACGATCCTTCACGGAACGCGATTGATGACAACTCATGCGACTGGGCTGCTCGCGCTGGCATCCGACGCTGAGGAGGATATCCTGTCCGTTTCAATTCTGTCTGGCCCAAGGTACGGCGACCTGCACCTCAATCCGGATGGCAGTTTTGATTATTTTCCGCGATCGAGTGAATTTGTCGGACAGGATTCATTTCAATATTCGTTATCAGACGGAGTCACGACGAGCGTGGCGCAGACGGCAACCATCCATGTGATCGATTCCCCGCCAAAGTCAACACCAGATCGCCTGTCAGTTCACGCCGGTCAACTTCTCTCTGTCGCCGCGACAGGTGGAGTCTTGGCGAATGATTATGACACGGATCTTGATTCGCTCGTCGCCCTGGTTGTGGACAATCCGACGCACGGTGCATTGACGCTGGATCGCGATGGTGCCTTTCGCTATCTCCCGAATCCTGGATTTGTTGGAGTCGATCACTGGTCGTACCGCGTGTTTGACGGTGCCCTTTCGACTGAACCAACATCCGTCGACATTCGTGTCGAAAACACCGGCCCGTTGACTGAGAACGACGACTATTCAGTCCTCCATGGTGTCACACTCTGCGTGGGCTCGTCGGAAGGAGTCATTTCGAACGACTCCGACCCGGATCACGACGTTCTCTGGGCATCGTTGGTTACTTCCGTCCCAACGGGTGCGCTGGACTTCCAGTCTGATGGAGCGTTTACGTTTTATCCGCCACCAGGTTTCGCGGGAGTAACGACCTTCACATACAAGACGACCGACGGATTGACGTGGAGCGATCCGGTGACCGCGGTCATTCATGTGACAAACATGGGGCCCATCGCCCGAGACGATTTTCGCGGAACGACAGTCAATCACTCTGCGATGATCTCCGTCGTGGAACTGCTGAAGAATGATTCCGATGGAGATCATGACCCATTGACATTCACACTGTCCACGGCCCCGTCCCATGGGACCGTGGAAGTCATGCCCGATGGTTTGGCTAAGTACACTCCGAATCCACAGTTCGCGGGGGATGATAGTTTCACCTACCAGATCACCGACGGAATCGTGGTGTCGAATCGCGCGACCGTCAAAATCACCGTCCGAAATTCCACTCCCACCGCGAATGATGATCAATTCAGCATCCCCCACGACCAGTCGCTTGCCGTGACGGCTGGCCGAATTCTTCAGAACGACAATGACTCGGACCAGACCAGTCTGATCGCCAAAATCGTCGCCAATCCAAACCATGGCACGCTCTCGTTTGCGCAAACCGGAGAATTCCTGTACACGCCTTTTCCCGGATATGTCGGGGCCGACAGTTTCCTTTATCAGCTCAGCGATGGAATTCTCAACAGCCCGCCAGCGAAAGTGGCGATCACGGTGGAAAACCATTCCCCGAAATCGCCCGGTCAATCGTATAAGGTTCGCCACGACCAGATCCTGACGGTCTCCTCCACGGTTGGAGTACTTTCAAAGGCGCGTGACGCGGACAGCGATCCATTGAGGGTGGAGCTGCTCGCCTCCTCGAATCACGGATCCCTTTTCATTGATACGAACGGTGGATTCCGGTATGTCCCGGAAGCGGCATTTGTCGGCAAAGACTCCTTTGTTTACCGAGTCTTCGATGGCATCGACTACAGTTCCCCAATCTCCACGTTGATCGAAGTGGAAAA
>JAPLOC010000409.1 GCA_026692825.1 Planctomycetota bacterium
CAAAGCCACTGGTGAATCTGATTGTGATGTTCGTCGGGGTGCCGTTCATCGCCCGGAAAGAAACCACGTCGATTCTCAAAAACGTCGGACTTTGCGCGACGATTCTGGGAGTCATGTTCGCCTGCAACGAGGCGTTCATGTACCTGGCGAAGGTGAATCTCGTGTCGGCGGAGTCGGCGGTCTGGTTGCCAATCGTGTTCTGGGGGGCGGTGGCGGCGTGGAGTTCGGGCTCGGTCAAGACTTAGTTCGTAGCCGTCGTAGAACGGGTAGAATGTCGCGGTTTTCAGCGCGTCGCTTCTATCCCCACAGTCCAGTCACCACGCTGCCTCCTTCGACAATATGCGTCGGACGGTTTTCGGCATTCAGAACCCGAAGTTCGGGATCGATTCCCATCGCGTGATACACTGTGGCGGCCAAGTCCTCAGGCGAGACCGGCTTTTCGGTCGCGTAGGCGGCGTCTTTATCCGACTTGCCATAGACCCGACCGCCGGGAATGCCTCCACCGGCCAGAACCGCCGAGAAAAGGGTACTCCAATGGTCACGCCCCCAGTTCGCGTTGGCCCGGGGAGTTCGGCCCATTTCTCCCAGCGCCACCACCAGCGTCTCCGCCAGCAGACCCCGCTCGTCGAGATCACCAATCAGCGCGGAATACGCCTGATCAAAGGTGGGCAACAAGTGCTTCTTGACGTCATTGCTATGGACGTGCGAATCCCAACTGTAGCCATCGACGCAGTCGTAATGGACGGTGACGAACCGAACACCGGTCTCCACCAGTCGGCGGGCCATCAGACACGATTGCCCGAACAGATGGCGGCCAAAACGGTCGCGCGTTTCAGGGCGTTCCTGGCGGATATCGAGCGCCTGTCGGGTCTGGGGCGACGTGACCAGACCGATCGCCCGTTGCTGAAACGCGGAATAGCCCGCCAGGGAAGCCGACGCGTCGAGTCGGGCACGCTGGGAATCGAATTGATCCAGCAGTGACCGGCGACGGTCGAGTCGGTCGAGCGTCAATTCCTGCCCGGCGGCCATTCCCTCGATTTCAAACGTCAATTCCTCGTCCGTGCAGTCACGCCAATACGGATTGTCGGTGAGGTTTTTCTTGTCGATCTTGGTGGTGACGGGGTTGTAACGCTGGCCCAGCCAGCCCGCGTATTCCCCCGGTCGAGGATACTGTCCCGCCTCTTGCAGACGGCCCAATGAATTGGGGAGGACCATGTAGGCGGGAAGGGGGCGTTCGAGTCCCGAATGCTGCTGTGCCGAGTATTCGGCGATCGCCCCCATCGAGGGCCAGTCTTTGGGCGTCGGTTTGAATCCCCCACCGATCGGCACATGCCACCGCCGACCGGTCTGCAGATAATGGCCTCCCCCCGAGTGATCATTGAACGAATGCGACATGGTCCGCACGACACAAAACCGATCCGAGAGGTCGGCGGTCCGCGGGAGATGTTCGCCAATCAGCAGGTCCGGCGTGCGGCACGCGATCGGTTTGAATGGGCCGCGAATCTGCTCTGGAGCTTCGGGCTTCAGATCAAACGTCTCCAACTGGCTGGGGCCACCAAACAGTAGGAGAAAAATCACCGATTTGGCCCGGGGAACCAGTCCCGAATCGACCGATTCGGCGGCGAGAACCTTGGGGAGCGACATTCCAAACAGCCCGGCCCCCCCCGCCTGCAACAACTGCCTGCGGCCGATTCCTTCACAGGTTCGATGGGACGTGCCAAGTACGGTGAGCATGGCGGAAGACTCTCAACGGACGAAATCGAAGCGGGGAACGTTCCATCATGACAGATCGGAAAGGTATCGACCAGACTTGATAGGTTTGGGGTTCGCTGTCGCCGGTCGCCGCTCAGGTATTGCGGTTGACGCGGATGGTGCAGCCGGTTGAACGCACCTGAGCGTAGATCGGATTCACCTGCCCCTCAAGGGGACAGGGGTCTCGAGCGCGAAATGGCTTAATTGGTGCCGCGCTCGGTATAGGATGTCGTCCCGCTTCTCACCGCTCCGCACCGCTTCTTCGGCCGAATTTCAGATAAAGCGGTGGCAACAAGAACAGGTTGAACAGCGTGGATGTCACCAACCCGCCCAGGATCACAACCGCAAGCGGGTATTCGATTTCGTGACCGGGTTTCAATCCACTGATGACCAAAGGCAACAACGCCAGACCGGTGGCGAACGCCGTCATCAGGATGGGAGCGAGGCGTTCCTCGGATCCCCGCTGAACGAGTTCGCGTCCAAACGCGACCTGTTCCTGGTCTTCGAGGTGTCGATAGTGACTGACCAGCATGATGCCGTTTCTCGCGGCGATTCCCAAAACCGTGACAAATCCGACCAGCGAACCGAGCGACAACACGCCCCCGGTCAGGAACACCGCCAGACCGCCGCCCACCAGAGCGAATGGCAATGTGAAAACCACCAGCAGCGTCAGCCGCCACGATTGAAAATCGGAATAGACCACCAGCACGATTCCGAGAAACGCCAGAGCCGCGAGCGCATTCAGCCGCCGCGTCGATTCCTGCCGGGCGGCGAATTCTCCAAGGAATTCGGGGTGATAACCGCGTTCGTATTCCAACGCGCGAACCTGGGTTTCGATTTCCGTGGCGACCGCACCCAGGTCGCGCCCCTGCACGTCGCACGTGATATCAAGCCGGCGCGACGCCGCTTCGCGTTTGATCTCGTTGGGCATCGGTGCGACGATCACGTCGGCGACTTCGCGCAGACGCACCTGCTGGCCGGTGGGTGTGTCAATCGGCAGTGAGCGCAGTGCCGCCAGATCGACGCGTGTTTCCGGCGTTCCCCACACCACGACATTGAACCGCTTCTGCCCTTCATATACTTCACCCACTTTGGTCCCGCGCAACAGGGTTGTTGTCTGCCGGCGCAGATGTCCCGAGGTCAAACCGAAACGCTCGGCGGCGTCGGGACGGAGCCGAATTTCGATCTGCGGAACGAGCACTTGCGATTCGACCTTGAGATTCACGACACCGGGCACCGCGGTCATGATCTGTTCCACTTCCTTGGCCTTGGACCGCAGCGCGGGCATTTCCGGCCCGAAGAGTCGAATGACGATGCTGGCACTCGCCCCCGAGAGAACCTCTTTGCTCCGTTCTTTCAGATAGGTCTGCACGTCGCAGAACATTCCGGGATAGCCGCTCATCGCCTCCTGAATCCGTTTGAGTGTCCCCGGATAGTCGACGTCGGGATCGATGCTGATCCACAATTCGGTGAAATTCGGGCCGACGACTTCGTCGGCGACTTCCGCCCGCCCGATGTGCGAACCGAAATTTCGAACCCCCGGAATCGCCCGCAATTCGCGACTGGCGCGGACGGTCATCCGGTCCATCTCTTCGAGCGAGGTGCCCGGTCGTTCGATGAAGTGCATCAGAAAATCGGTCTCCTGAAACTCCGGTAGAAACTCCTGGCCGAAGCGCGTTCCCCCCGCGACGCTGAGAGTGTATGTCGCCAGAATGAGGCACAGTGCGAGGCCCGGGCGTCCCATCAGATGCGGCAGCACCGCCGCGTAGAGTCGCCGCAGACCGCGTGAGACCGGAGGATCGCGATCATGCCCGCGAGCGCCCGAAAGCAGCATGTACGACAATGCCGGAGTCACCGTCAGCGCGACGACCAACGACGCCAGAATCGCCAGGATGTATGCCGACGCGAGGGGCCGAAAAAACGAGCCGGCGATCCCCTCGAGAAAAAAGATCGGAAGGAAGACCAGAATCACGATGAGCGTGGCATAGACGACCGCGCTGCGAACCTCCATCGACGCGTCCAGAACCACCTGAAACGCCGACTGTGGACTCCCCGCCTCGCGATTCAGCCGTAGCCGGCGGACGATGTTCTCGACGTCGATGATCGCGTCGTCGACCACCTCACCGAGTGCGATCACAAGGCCGGCGATGACCATCGTGTTCAGCGTGGCATGAAACGCAGTCAGAACCAGAACCGCCGCCATTAGCGACAAGGGGATCGCAGTCAGGCTTACCAGCGCCGTGCGCCAGTCAAACAGAAACGCGATCAGAATCACGACCACCAGACCGCAGCCAATCAGCAGCGCGTGCGCGAGATTCCCGATGGCCCGTTCAATGAATGTCGCCGGGCGAAAGATCGTCGGATCCACCTCAACGCCACGGAGCGCCGGTTCCAAGTCGCGAAGCGCGGCCTCGACCTTGCGTGTGACTTCCAGTGTGTTCCCCTCGGGTTGCTTTTCGACAATCAACAGCAGTCCCGGGACGTCGTTGATGATCGCGTCGCCGATCGGCGGAGGCGAACCGAGCCGCACCTCGGCGAAATCCCCCAGGCGGATTGGTGAACCAGCCCGAAAGTCGACAATGGTGCGTTTGAGGTCTTCGGGATCGTAAATCGCCGCCCGGTGTCGAATGGCCAGCCGCTGATTGGGACTGTCGACAAACCCGCCCGACTCAATCACCGTCGCGTCGCTGGCGGCACGGACCACCTGGTCGAGTGTCACGCCGGCCGCGCGGAGTCGTTCGGGATCGACGAGAACCTGAAACTGCTTGTCGCGCTGGCCCCAGATCGCCACGTTCGCCACCCCGGCAATCGACATCAGCTTGGGGCGGATCGTCCACAGGGCCAATTCGGTGAGATCACGCTGTGACAGCGTCTCGGACGAAACGCCGATCTTGAGAAGGCGGGACAGCGACGACAACGGTTGCAAGATGACCGGGGGATGAGCCACCGAGGGAAGCCGCACCGCCTCGGCGGCGACTCGTTCCTGCACGTACTGGCGGGCTTTGTGCAGGTCGGTCCCTTCCGCGAACAGCAGGACGACCGACGACAGCCCCAACACCGACTTGGAACGCAGCGTCTTCATGCCGGGAGTGCCGTTGAGGGCGTTCTCCAACGGCACCGTGATCAGTGCTTCGACCTCTTCGGTGGAGAGGCCGGCGGCTTCGGTCTGGATCTCGACTTTCGGCGGTGCGAATTCGGGAAACACATCGAGCGGTACCGTGCGAATCGTCTGCGCGCCGTAGACCAGCAACAAACCACACAACGCCAAAACAACCACGCGTCCCCGAGTCGACGACGCGATCA
>JAPLOC010000410.1:0-1738 GCA_026692825.1 Planctomycetota bacterium
GATGGGGCGTGTATGATAACTCCGGTCCGGTGCCGATCATCAAGGAGTGGAGCGAAGCTCAATGAACACAGGTGACATTTCCCATGCCGAAGACCCTGTCTTGCGGGGGGCGCTGGCGGCCCTGCGCCGCGCCGCCGAAATGGCCCGACAGACCGCGATCCAAACCAATACCGACCTGATATTGGTCCAGGATGGAAAGATCGTGCGAATCCCCGCCAGTGAACTTCGCTCGCAGATGCAACCCCAAACTGCGCCCCCAGCCTGACCGACCTCGACCAGAAATAGCTCGTCCTAACGCACTGGGCCAAAAGGGACACCAATCAACCACGACGTGAAACCGCGGTGTGAATCCACTGAATTTGGTGTAACCGGTGAAGTCCGTGGAGGTTTCGGTGATTGGATGAGGAAGTTTTGTGGCTGACCGATGGGTGTCACCGGGGTCAAACAGGGTGACAGTTGGGCGATTGTCTATCGACTGGCTCAATTCGACTGCGGCGAAGGGGCGAAGCCTGGCGGGGGTGTTTGTGGGGAATCGCGACCATTTTCTAGGGGCGTCGTCGCGATGCCGTGGCACGCGAAGTTGCAGGGAGTTCGTCAGCACCGCGTTCGCCCAGACCGTGTCCCCCGAGCTGGCGCGTCGCCAGTGCGATCGACTCCCTGAGGGCTTGCCTCTTCGCCGCGTCGAACCACATATCCACCACGGTGAGAATCTCCGAATCGGGGCGAGTTTTCTTGGCTCAATTGGCCGCCGAAACCAATCTGAGCCCTGATTGATGATTCCTGGAAGTTCCGCAGCCCGTGGCGAAATTTGGCTGGCTGATTTGAATCCAGTTCAGCAAAGACTGGATTGTCATCCGTTCGGTCTTAGCGCGCGATCGCGGTCACGGGGACATCCAAATTCAAAGTGACGTCTCCAGCGCCCCACGTGGATTTGACGGGGGTTGTCTCCGGCCGTCCAAATTCTTGAGAAACCTGAAACGGTGCGCCGGCTGACTCCAGCGTGAACCGGTAATCCCCCGGGACCAGTCGTAGCGGTCCCTGCGCGCCATTGGTCACCAGTTCGAAGGAACCATCGTGCGTCGTGACGCCAAATCCAACCGTCTGCAATGCGGTTCCCTCGACCCGGTGGACCGTCACTTGAATTTCACTCAGCAGTTCCCCACCGATCCGTAGGGTTCCCTTCGTCCCTCCAGTCACCGGCTTCACGCCGCCGCAACCGGCAACTGCGCAGAATCCGGCCGCGATGACGATGCAAAACGCTCGACGCAACATGGTCATGATTCTCCCTTGCGGTTTAGCGACTCGTTGGCAATGCCGTGAAGAGCTGTGGACGGTCGCGGAATGGAAATGTCGTGATCCACAGACGGCTGTCACGTGCTGGCCAATCCCAGCCACCGCCTGACGCCCGGAATGCGTCGTAGAATTCCCCATTCAATCACCAGCACCAGTAACAGCGACGCGCCAAACAGAGGAAGGTAAATCCCCAGGAGAACGACCAGCGTGATCAGTCCCCAGGAAACTCGCGGACTGAGGAGTACCTTGGGAGCGCCCAGCACTCCGCTCTCCCGCCGTCGCCACCACAGGATCACTCCGCTGACCGACAACAGGATGAGTCCCACCGCAGTAGCCAGCCCCAAGAGCTGGTTCGGCCAGCCGAACAGTTGTCCTTCATGCGCGGCGATGCCGGTCCCCACGATGCGATCGATGAGGTGGCGATCGGAAAAATCCTCGCGGCTCT
>JAPLOC010000410.1:1790-9839 GCA_026692825.1 Planctomycetota bacterium
CCGTAAGGCTCACACGCCGCGGTCGGTTCGGAGTCATCGATTTGACCGACCAATGATCCGAACCACGTGCCGGTGGGGCGACTACAACCGGGTGATCAAGATGCAACGTGGCGGCCGTCGCCGCGACTCGATTGAACGCGGTCATATCCTTGGGCATTTCACCCGGTGCTCCCCATCGCCCGCCGCCCGAGCGTCCCTGTTTCGCACCGCCATGGCCGCCGTGTTCGCCCGAGGCCTCTCCAGATTTCCGGGCGGATTTTCGATCGCTGCCAGTCGTCCAGTCCTGCTGGGCGACGGCGGTCCCAGTCCACTGCCGGACCGACTTGAAGTAACCTCCCCAGAACTTCGCCCAGGGGAGACCACTGAGCAGCAGAAGCAGGGCGAATGTTGAAATCCAGATTCCCGTCACGCTATGCAGATCGCGCCAGAAGATCCTGGATCCCAGTCTGAGCCTTGGGTAGAGAATTCCGCCAAGCCCCTTCGTCTGTCTCGGCCACCAAAGATAGAGCCCCGTGATCAGCATGATGATCGTCCACGAGGCGGCCAGTTCCACCAGGTTCGATCCCCCATCGCCCATCAGCAGTTCACCATGCAGTTTGAACAACGTTCGCATGAAGCGCTCGTTTTCCGGAATCGAGTGCAGAACCTGCAACGTCTCCGGGTGGACAAGGACGCGAATCGACTGTCCCCCCTGGTTGATGATGACGCGACTGGCGGAATTCGCCGACCGTGGCAATTCGTAGCCGCTCGGGACGGAATCGGGAAACGCCGCGAGCGCCGCGTTCACCTGCTCGGCAACGTTCGCCGGCCCCTTTTGAATCGACAACTGGTCATACGGGCGATCGTTCCAGTCTTCAATCTGCGGCTTGCACAAATAGATCGCGCCACTGATCGAAAGGACAATCACAAACGGAATGCAAAGCAGTCCCGCATAGAAATGCCATCGCCAGACAACGCGATAGTCGGGCCTGGGACGGATCAAACACGCGACCCGGAGGATTCGTGGCCGCGTGTGGAAGAACAGACGCCTCGGTCGCACTTGCGACCGAGGTGTTTCAAAACTCGACACACCGCGCCGGACTAGAATTCGCCGAGGGCCTCGCCTCCCGCGCGGCTATGGAGCCCGCGATGAGTGCGAATGTCGATGCTATCACTGAGGAATCTCACGGATCCGTCTCCCAGCAGCGCATGCGCTCCCCCCGTGTGAAAGCTGCGGGGACCGAAGAAACCGGTGAAATGGACCACGACATCCGGGATGCGACTGTTGGGCGGGTTGTAGCCGTTCGTGAGTGAGTTGCACGCGCCCGGCGCGGCCCAGGAAATCCCGCGACCCCGCATCGCGTTGCTTTGAACGCCGCGCCAGCCGGTCATCGTCGGCCAGACAACGGAGAGGTCCGGGTTCGCGATCACGCCGGAGGGGTTGGCAAACGCGGTCCAGGCACCCCCCGTTGGGGCCAGACCTGGAACGGGCTGCCGTGCCGAATTGACGCCAGTGGAGCCATTGAGAGTCTGCTCGTAAGGGAATAGAGGAGTCGTTCCCGCGGGCAAAGTGATATCGGGACCGGTGCTGCGAATGGACTCGCTCATGAAGACTGTGTTCGAGGCGCCGTCACGAATGTCGGCGAATCGAGCGCTGGAATTCTCGTGGACAATGCCATCGGTCGGCCAGCGGAGGTCGTAGTTCACACCCGTTCCGCTCCCCATGCTGAACATGTAGTTGTTGGCACCGTAGAGGTGGCCTCCATAACCCACGTTCGTCGTGGCGCTGCCGTCGCTGGGGCACAACATCAGGGGGAGCGGTGTTGCGAAAGCGGTCACGAACAGAGGGTTCGGCACCTACGCATTGAACGGGCCAATAAACCCAGGCTGGGTGAAGTCAAGAAGATTCTGAAGATTGGCCTGATCCACAAAGGGAAGCAGCCGGGCTTGAGGCGAAAACCCCTGCACGTTGGGCAAATAGTTCTGGGCGTTCGCCATGGGGAATACCCGGTGCGTCGCCTCGTAGTTTTGAATGGCCAATCCCAATTGCTTGAGATTGTTTTTGCACTGCGTCTTGCGGGCGGCTTCGCGGGCCTGCTGAACGGCGGGCAGCAGCAGCGACACAAGAATTCCGATAATGGCGATCACAACCAGCAGTTCGATCAGCGTGAAGCCGCGCCGCGGACGAGAATGGCGTTTGGAACGAATCAACATGGCAAAGAGTCTCCTGCGCGACGTGGAAGTCGCGTCTTGTATGAAGTCGGTCTCACGCACGCCTTGTGGGGCGATGCGGAATGGTTTGACGGGAGTCTGAAATCACGCGCGATCACCGGTGAGGCGAATGGTGACGGCCGCTCGGACGCGCGGCTGGTCAATCGCGGAAACGGAATTCTCGGCTTGATTCCGGAATGACGTGGGGCGATGAATTGCGAACGGAACCCCAGCCGGGAACTCCCACTCGGGGTTCACGGAACGAGGTTGAAGGTCGCAGAAATGGCCCAAAATCTACCGCGGCGGCGGAACCGGTGGCCGACTCAAGGCGCTGACCGCCTGTTCCGAGTCGAGTTTCAACCAGCGACCGGTGGAAACCGGTTCGAAGGCGCCGCGTGCCTGCGGCGAAGCCCAAGACAAGGGAATTGCCAGCCAGTACGACGTGTCACCGTGGCAGGATAACGCGACAGCGATCACAACATGCCGAACCGCCGACGCGGATTTTTCCGACAAGACACTTTTCGTAGAGATCACCCGCTCTTTCGATTGCAGATCCGCCGGACGGGTCGGCGGAGACGGAGGTGCCGGCTCTCGACAACAACTCTCGGAGGTGGTTCGTGTGCGATCGCCCGGATTCAAACGGGACTGTTCCGATCTGGCGGCATCCTCAACGAAACCAGGAATGGCGACCGCGTGCGCTTTCGACCAGGCCAGTTTTTGCTAATTGGTAAAGCAGCAACACTGCTTCCAGCACTGCTCGGCTGTCCGGCAGCCACACGGACGATCCTGGCACGGGAATGGACGCGTCCGGTCTTTCCCACCAATGCCTGCACTCGGCAGGGGGAGGGCGACTCCGGCGCACAACAACCCCACACAGACGGCCAGACTGATCAGCCGTCGCGTTCGCAATCGCCAGACATCTTTCCGCCGGGAAGGCATTCTCAATCCGAATCGGTAATCACCGATTGTCAAAACCCGGCTCGTTCTCCACACAGGTGAGTTTGTGTTCCCGGAAATGGATGGTAAAGCCGGAGCGAGCGGATTCCCGAATTCGAAAACGCCGGGCCAAAGTGGCGTGGCGCGCACGGAATGGGGTTTCGCGAGGGAGCGACCGCGCCGCGAGCGTCACGATTTCCACTCCCCGGGGAGTGCCGTCTGAACGATTGGTACAAGGCGATCAACACGCACAGGCTGTCAATCCACGAATCCTCCCACATGGGTGGCGCCAGCCGCGCTGTCGGGCGTCACGCCGCTCGGGAGGAACGGGAGCGGCCGAGAACTGCCGCTGCTCGGCGACACCCCAAACCAACAGTGACGTTCGCCACCAGCGCCAGCAGTTGATCACTCTCCATCAGAAAATGTATCCAGGTGAGCAAACCCTGCTAACGACTCGCGACGCGTTCTCGAATCGAAACGGACGGACTGCAACTCCAACACAATCACGGATAACTTCCGTCTTCCTTCAGCGGCTTTTTGTCGGGGTAGATATCGATCACCGCACTCGACCATTCGACCGAACGGGCGTGTCCATCGAGATACAGCGAGTTCGATGTGCCGTTGTGCCGGCGCCACGCGATCCAGGCCTGGATCGTATCCGTCCCCAGCCAGATGTCGTAGTCGTCCTGTCNAGATGTCGTAGTCGTCCTGTCGGGGATTGTCTCCCAACGGCGGATTGAACGCCTCGGCTTCCCGTTCGGAAAAACAGATGAAATTCGACGTGCCGACTTCGCGGGAAAAGCGTTGAAATGTCCAGAAACCGTACCGTCGACTCTTGTGACTCAACAGCGAATTCATGAGATAGCTGGTGCGGTTGGCAATGCCGTCGGGTTGTCCCGAATCATCGAGGAATGGTTTCACGACCGAGGTATCGGTCGGGCACCGGTAGATCTTCGCGGAGGCGACGGAAACGCCGCTTACCGCCAGCGATTCGTTCGATTCGGTCTGCGACCCGATGAACGGCATGATCTTGTCCTCCCAGAAAACCTCCGCGAACGACTCGGCGTGATTGGTGTTGGCGACGACGTCGGCGTCGAACGGGTGGTGCAGAAAGAAGTACCCGTTGTTGACGTCGTAGTACTGTTGGACCGCAAGGCCGATCTGTCTCAAGTTCGATAGACATTCCATTCGACGCGCGGCTTCGCGCGCCTGCTGTACCGCCGGGAGGAGCAACGCGACCAGAATTCCGATGATCGCGATGACAACCAGGATTTCAATCAGCGTGAAACCCGATTGGGGGTGTGAAGGCGTGAATTGGAATCGGCGTATGATCCGCACGAGAATAATCGATGAAGGTAGCGTGGTCGGCCAAACTTATCGGGATGGTAATTGTCGTTGTCGCGGTCTCGCAAGTCCCCATCGCGAGCGATACCGCACCGAATTGCAACTCCACAAGCTCGACTGCGAGCGTCTGGCGTTCGCCGGCCGGTTTCGCGGGCGGACGATTGGAATCGCATCGCAACACAGTGGGCACTGGTGCGACCGAAACCTGATATTGGTTCACCTTCAGAACCGGCCTCGGGGGACACCCGTCAACCAAGACGTGAAACCGCGTTGCGAAACCACTGAATTTGATTTCACCAGTGACGTCAGTGGAGCAGTCGGCGATTGGATGTGGGTTTCTTATGACTGATCGACTGGGTATCACCCGCGTCTCTCGACCGGGGTCTCTATCTGACAGCAAAAACGGTGTTCTTTATGCCAGAAAAACGTATCCGTCGGCCGTCTGGCTGGCATGTATCTCCTTGAGAGACGAAATCTGAGGCGGTTTCGATCCGTCCCGATCAGAAAGACCTCAGGCTCACAGGCGTCGGGCCGGGCTGTCTGACTGATTCTGAGAACCCGCGAATTTACGACGCTTGAAACCAGGTGACCCATGTTGCGAAAACTGTTGCTGGTCTCGTTGGCGGTTGGTGGCGTGTTGACACTGGGAATCTGCATTCCCTTCGATGCGGCCGGTCAGGGATCCGGCGGTGGATTCTTTCCCTCTGGGGGGGAGACCTCGCAGGGCGGGGCGATTACTCTGGAAGAACTCGCCGAACTGGACTCGGCGAATTCCGTCATCGATCAGCGACTCCGCCTGTTGCGAACAACCCTGGCTAAGCGGATCGCCCTCAGTCTACGGGAGGTTTCACTACAGGATGCGCTGCGGAGTCTGGCCCAAAAGGCGGACTTTCATCTGGAAATCGATACACGGGCGATCGAAGGCGAAAAATTGACATCCGAACTCAATGAAGAGGAATTGACGCTGGAGAATCCCGACATCTCGGTCCGTTCCGCCCTGAATTTCCTGTTGCACGTACGGGATCTCGACTGGATCATCCGTGACGAATCCGTGACGATCACAACCCGAACTGCCGCGGACCAAAAACTTGAAACCGCAGTTTATGACGTTTCGAATCTGGTCGCCGAGGATCACGGCCTGACCGACTTAATCGATGCAATTCAGTCGACGATCGAGCCGAGCGCGTGGGAAGCCCTGGGGGGTGAAGGCTCGCTGCGCGCGGTGGGAAACCTCCTGGTGATCCGCCAGTCGCAGCGGATGCATGACGAAATTGCCCTGTTGCTGGTGAAGCTGGGTAAGGTCGCGACGAAAAATAGCCCACAGGCCAATGGCGGAGCGGCCGGCGATCCAATGTCGGTGAAAGTCTACGGGGTCAATCGACGGGGTGCCGAAGAGCTGGCGGATGTCATTACCACCATTCTGGAGCCCAATTCCTGGAAAGCGAGCGGCGGAGAAGGGGTCGTCCGGTCTGTGGAGGACGCGATCATCGTCTACCAGTCCGCACGCATGCACTCCCGAGTTCGTCGCCTGCTCGCGGATTTGCCAAACCGGGTGGATTCCGCGACCAATGTGGGAACACAAGGGCAAGCCGGCGGCTTCTTCCAATGTTTGGATACGCGCCAGAGTTCAGCGCCTGGACGTAACCGTTCCCAGGAACCGGCGAGGCAGCGGACGGGGGTTCGATAACTATCGGCGGACATGGTCTGGCGAACTGAACTCCGACGTTCGCATGGCACCGTAAATCACCCAGTTCCGATTTCGCTGAGTTCGACGCGACTCTTTAAAGAACGGCCCGCTTGGAGGCTTAGTTGGGTGCCACGGCCAGCAAACGCGGCGAATGGGCCGTCAAGCCGAACTGCGGAATGTGATTGTGCAGCTATGAGGGTGAGTACGACGGACGGAAAGAATTTGACAGAATGAAGAGGAGGAAAGGGATGAACAGGATGGGGTTGCGCGCCATTCCTGCTCTCTGGATCAGTGGCTGAAATCGAAAAACGCCCAATCCACACGATTGACCGTCGCCTCAGCAATCCTGTCCCACCAACGGCTAAAGCGTCTGGTTCGTCCACTGTCTAGTTATCTAGTCGAAAGTCTTGACAGCGATCTGGGGCTCGCGTATTATCGTCTAGTCTACTAGACGACATGAACCCTGTGTGACCGAGGGAGTGACCGATGCCGCGGCCTGTTTCGAAGTATCCGACCGATCTGGAACTGCAGATCCTGAAGGTGTTGTGGCACCAGTCGCCGCTGCTCGCCCGCGACGTGCAGGCCGCGCTGGGTGAGGCGGGGCGGGAACTGGCCAAGACGTCGGTGATCACGACGCTCAACACCATGGTCGGCAAAAAATACCTGAAGCGCAAGAAGCAGGGGAACATGTTCCTGTTTACCCCGTGCATCACGGAAGAACAGGTCGGCAATCGAGTACTGGTCGATGTCGTCGACCGAGTGTTCGACGGGTCGGCGTCGGCGGTGATGATGAAGCTCTTCGACGTGAAAGACCTCGATTCCGACGAACTCCGCGAACTGCGAAGTCTCATCAACCGCAAACTCAACGAATCGTAACGGCCCGTTGGCGCAAACCTGCCGCTCCCTGTGATGGAGTCATTTTATGAACACGTCCGACCTGATCGATCCGTCGTTCTCCTACCGGCTGATCAGCACGCTCCTGCACTTTCTCTGGCAAGGGAGCCTGGTGGCTCTGCTGGCCGTTCTGGGCGATGCGTTCTTACGCCGGGCGTCGGCCCGTCGGCGATACACGCTGCACGTGGGAGCCCTGCTCCTCATGATCGCCTGCGTGGCGATTACCTTTCTAAGAGTCGCACCGCCACCTCGCGCTCCCGCAACGGCGCAAACGACCGCACCGATCACGCCGGCCACTGCGCCGAGCGCCCCGGGGCCTGATGCCGGTTCCTCCCCAGATCAGCCGTCATCCGGGACTCCCGCGTTCGCAAGTGAGGACTCTCCACCCTCGGAATTGCCACCGGCGGCGAGCCGTGTCGCAAGTGTCAAGTCGCCAGTGGCGGGACACGAGATGCCCGTGGGGCCGGTCGATTACTGGGCGTCGCTTCAGGAGTATGCGCCGCATATCGCTCTCGTTTACTTCGTCGGCTGCGGAGTGCTGCTGGCGCGACTGGTTCGGGGAACCTGGGTGGCCCATCGGCTGCGGAGGCTGGCGATCACTGTGAGCGATGACGCGCTCGTCGCCATGGTTCACAGGCAATCCAAGGCACTGGGACTGCGGGTTCTGCCTCGCGTCGCCTGGTGTGCCGAGGTGTCGGTCCCGCTGGTGATCGGAATCCTTCAGCCGCTGATCCTGTTGCCGGCCGCCGCTGTGACCGGTCTGTCGCCCGATCAACTGCACGCGTTGATCACCCACGAATTGGCTCACATCCGCCGTTACGACCTGTTGATGAACCTCGTGCAGCGAATCGTCGAGTCGCTGCTGTTCTTTCACCCTGCGGTCTGGTACATCAGCCGCCGTATCAGTTGCGAGCGCGAGCAAGCGTGCGACGAACTGGTGCTGGCGACCGGGTGCGAACGTCTGCGTTACGCCGACGCCCTGGTCCGGATGGCCGAAC
>JAPLOC010000411.1 GCA_026692825.1 Planctomycetota bacterium
CGATTACGCCGACGGCTTGGTTCGTCCCGACGCGATCATCTCGGTCTTCGATTCGACGGGCCGGCTGATTCTCGTCAGTCGCGATTCGAACATCACCGACGATCAGCCCGGTCCGCAGCAGAACAACGGTCTGATCGATATGTCGCGCGGCAGCGTGGGCAAACTCGATCCGTACATTGGGTCCGTGCAGTTGCCAACCGGCAATCCGGGTGCGACCAACACCGACGGCTTTACCTATTTTATCGCGATCTCGTCGAACGCCCAGCTTCCGCAGGCGATGAACGGAACGTTCCAGAGTGGTGCGACCAACGGGTTGTTGCGGCTTGAGCCGGTCAACTCGGTGAAGCGGATCGTGGAAGACCACATTGGATTCACCGGCCATACGACGGGCGATCCCACCTCGGGTGTGACAGCCACGGTCAATCCAGTGAACACCACCGGACTGTTCCCGATCAACACGATCGCCCAGCTCCAGACCGAAGTCACCCCCTGGACACTGCGCGACGTCACACTTTATGGCCTCGCGGGTGATCAGCTTGTGGGGATCAATCCCTCGACGGGTGCCTCGCTTTACACGGCGGGGACAACGGTCGGCGGATTCCAGGGGAGCATCAAGATGCGCTCCGACGGTGTGCTGTTCGGCTTCCGCGGGCTTCCGGGAACACCGAATACGGTCGGTGCCCTGGTACGAATCGATCCTGCGACCGGGGCGACCACCCAGATTGGCGTCGACAACATCCCCGATTTCAACGCGGGCACCAACCCGGCAGACCCCAACCAGCTCACCTCAGACACGGTCAATTCGTTCGCGTTTGTGCGAATCGGAACCGGCAACTACAACCTGTTCTACGCGGTCGACGACACGACCGGCCTGTATAACGCTGGAGTACGCGCTTCGCGTCTGTATCAGGCTGATCCAGCGAGTGGAAACGCGAATGGCAATGTCCGTGGCGAAATCACGGCTGCAGGTTCGAACATCGGCACGACCACGGGGATGGCCGAGATCAATGGAACGTTGTATGGAGTCAGCTCGAACGGCTTCTTCTACAGCATTAGCCAGGGTTCTGGCACGGCCTCGATCATCAAGAATTTTGGCACCCCGTTCCGCAGCTTGACGGAGGGGCCCAAGAACCTCAACAACGGAGCGATGGCGGGACTGTTGTTCGCGACAACGTCCGCCGGCAATCTGATCTGCTTCAACACCTCGGGTGTGCTACAGCCCGTGTTCGCCGGGAATGCCTCACAGGTTCCCGTCGCCGCTGGCGGGATCCAGGGGATCTCGTTCTCCCCACTCGACTGGAACCTCTGGCATCCGACGATGTCGCGAGGAGCCGACGCAGGTCACGGCATCAATGCGACGTTCGATCAGTCCCGGAACTTCTCGAACGCTTCGATTCAACCACCGTTGCCGATTCCTCCCAATCCTCCCACACCCACGCTCCTTCCGACGACCAACGAGCGCGTGGGCGGTGCCAGCTTCTACTTCGGCCTGGATGGTGGTTCACCGATCGCGACCACAACCGCCCAGTACGGCGTGTCGAATGACTCCCGGAACGACCTGCTGTCGAACCCCGCGCTCCCGAATTCCTACAACCTGCCTGGAGGTGCGTTTGGCAGCCTGGTGTCAAATACCAGTTTCAGCCTCGCGACGTACCAGTCGATCGACAAGCCCACGCTGTACTTTAACTACTTCCTGGCGACTGACGGCACCAACAGCGCCACCGGGATGCGTGACAGCGCCCGGGTCTTCGCCTCGACCGACGGCGGAACCACCTGGACGCTGCTGGCGACGAACAACAGCGTGAAGTCTCCCGCCGGGACCGCCCTCCGGGAATTGCCCGCGTTCGCGTCCGCGTCCAAGGCGATTTCGGCGCAGTCCAACCAGGCGGTCCAGGAACTGTTCGACAACACCGGGGGATGGCGGCAGGCCCGCGTCGACCTGGCCGAGTATGCCGGCCAGGCGAATATCAAATTGCGGTTTGACTTCAGCACCGCCGGTGCCGCTCTTGCTGGCAGCCAGACCCAGGGTCTGCCCGGTGACACGTTTGGTGTTGGGCCGAACAGCTCCGGCCGCGCCGCGAACAACGCGTTTGAAGGGTTCTATATCGACGACATCATCGTCGGTCTGGCGGAACGGGGTGAAATGGTGACCGGCGCGGTTGCTGACACCAACTTCTTCGCCGTCCCCACCAACCCCGATCCCCAAGCCCCCACGCAGTCCCTCGTCGGTCCCTACCAGTTGGAGATCCGTCGCGGTGAGCAGTATGGATCTTTGGTCAGCAAGAAGAAGAGTGAAATCACCATTGATCAGCAGTTCAACTCGAACGATCGGCTGACGTCGGGATTCACGATCACGGCGGTCGCGGGGAACGCCCTTGTAGATCAGCAGGCGTTCACGATCAGCGATGGCGTGAACACGCTGACCTTCGAATACGACAACAACAATTCGATTCTCCCGGGTCGTGAACGGCTGGCGTTCACCAACGTTTCCACCGCCGCCCAGGTGGCCCAGACGATTCGCGACACGATCAACGCCGCGGCCGCCGCCGGCAAGTTCGTCGTCACCGCCACGCTGACCGACGACAACATCACTGGTAACAACAACAACGGCAACTTCAAGGTCGACCTCTTCAAGGCGACCTCGATTTCCGGCGCAATCGCTCCCGACGTGATCGCAACGGTCAACAAGACGACCATTTCCGAAGTGGGCTCGACGGCCGCCGGTCAGGCGACCGTCACGGTCCGCCGAACCGACTCAACGGCCGCCGCGTTGACCGTCAGCCTGCAGGCGATCGATCCGACCACTGGAGCGGTCTCCAACGCGGTCTCCCTCCCTGGGAGTGTGACGATTCCAAGCGGTCAATCGTCGGTGACCTTCACTGTGTCCGGTCTCGACAACACCCTGCTCGACTTCACCCGGTCTGTGCTGATTCGGCCGACCGTCGCCCGTTACAACTCGGTGTCGGCCCCGCTCGATGTCACCGATGACGAAACGGCGACCCTGACTTTGGTTGCCGCCGGTGCGATCACTGAGGGCCAGTCGATCAACGGCACAGTCATCATCAGCAAAGCCCCCAGCGTCCCGCTGACGATCCGCCTCAATTCGCTCGACACGTCGGAATTGGCCGTCCCAGCGACTGTCACGATTCCCGCGAACCAGACGTCGGCGACCTTCACGATCAACGCCCTCCAGGACAACCTGAAGGATGGAAACATCGCGACGGGCATCGTGGCGTCCGCGACCGGAGTGGCGTCGGCGATCGCTCCGATCACGGTGGTGGATACCTTTACCGGATCGTCGACGATCCGTCAGACACTCACAGTCGCCATCACCCCGACCAGCCTCGCCGAGGGGGGAGCCGTCGGTGCCGCCACGGTCACCCGCACCGGGCCACTCACTTCCCCCCTCACGGTCACGCTCACTTCCACCAACCCGCAATTGCTGTCGGTCCCGGCGAGCGTGGTGATCCCCGCGAATTCCGCCTCCGTGAGCTTCAGCGTCACACCGCTCAACAGCGGCTTGGCTCTGTCACGCGAAATGGTTCTGGTAGGTGCCACGAATGCCAACTTCGACACCGTCGCCGACTATGTCGACATCACTGACACGGATGTTCGCGCCCTGCAAGTCACGCTCAACGCCCCGTCTGTGGCCGAGGGAGGCACCGTCACCGGAACTGTCACCCGCAACGGCCTCACTACCCAGGCGCTGGTGGTGACACTGTTCACGACCGATTCCTCGGAAGCGACGGTACCGACGACGGTCACGATCCCCGTGGGACAATCGTCCGCCACGTTCACCGTGGCGGGGACGGCTGACGGCGGAAGCGACGGCATTCAGTCGGTGCAGGTCGGAGCCGCGGCCCGCGGTTTCACCACCGGCCTCACCGCGCTCACGGTTCTGGATTCCCCTGTGGAAAACGGAATTCAATACAACCGGATGGGGGACACAAACACCGTTCGCGACCAGGGTCAGATTCAGATCTACGGCAACGCAATCTCCCATGTCTCTGGGTTCGGGATCGTCTCGGACAACACGTTGCGTGACCCGGTGACCGGGCTCCCCCGTCCCGGTTCGGCGATCAACACCCCGACTCTCAACAGCCAGCGGCTGGTTCCCGGGATCAATATCTCGAACAACCTGGTCACCAACTTCGGTCAGGGGGGGATCAACTTCGTGGGAACGGGCGCTGCCAACCCCACGGGAGTTGTCTCTTTCGGCCGCATCGTCAACAACACGATCTATGGTGATGTCGTTCCGACGGGTGTCGGAGTCTCCGTCTCGAACGGTGCCGGCCCGACGATCATGAACAACATCATCGCCAACACCCGCACCGGCGTGTCGGTGGACTTCAGCTCGACCGGCACCACAGTGGTCGACGCCTCGGTGTTCAAACAGAACACCGCCAACCTCTCCGCAGGCGTCAGTGCGACCAATTCGATCAGTCTCCAGTTGATCGACCCACTGTTCGTCAATCCGCTCACCAACAACTTTTATCTGGCATCCGGGAGCCAGGCGATCGACAGCTCCCGCAACTCGTTGTCGGAACGGGCGGGAATAAGCTCGGTCAAGTCGCCGCTCGACATTCCGGTGTCGCCGATCATCGCGCCCGCCAACGACCGCTTCGGCCAGTTGCGGCTCGACGATCCCGCCGTCCCGAATGCGATCGGTCTCGGTGCCAACATCTTCATCGATCGCGGCGCGATTGAACGGGCCGACTTTTCGAAGCCGAAAGCCCGGCTCACCACGCCACTCGACAACGGCGTCGGTGTGGATGGCGACCCGACGCTCGACACCGTGTTCATCACCTCCCCGACCGATCTTACGCAGTTTGTGCTGCAATTGACCGATCTGGGGGTTGGAATCGACAACGCCACGGTGATTTCGTCCAACTTCATCTTCGCGCAAGACGGGAACGTGCTGGTCGACGGTGTCGACTACCAGTTCGTCTACAACCAGAATACCCGGCAGGTCTTCTTCCAGTCGATCTCGGTCTTCCCGCCCCAGAGCAGTTACACCATCACGATCCCGGCCAATGCCGTAGCGGATCTGGCGGGGAACACGCTGCAAGCCAATCGATCGAACGGCACCACGGTCTTCACGATCATCGGGAACGCGGCTCCCGTGCTGACGCAGATCACACCGTTGGCGGGCCTGAAGAACATCAACCAGGTCATCACCTTCGCCCAACTGGTCGCGGCCTCGGACCTGAAAGTGGTCACCGCGCACGATCTGACGAAGGCGTTCCGAATTGAAACGATCTCGGCGGGAACGCTGGTGATTCGCAAGTCGGGTCAGGTCAACGCGATTCCGGTGGTCCCCGGCGTGACGTTGTTCGAAGCGGGGGACACGGTCACCTGGACTCCTCCCGCCAACCAGACCGGAATCACTTCGGCGTTCACCGTGGTCGGTTACGACCCGCAGAACGCGGTGATCGCCCCGGCCCTGTCGCTGTCGTCTCCGCCCGTCGCGGTGAACGTCAATCTGGTCGACGTCCCGCCCACCATGACAGCGGTCGACACCAACAAGCTGGGGAACGCGACCGAGGATCTGCCGTTCACGATCACCTACGCGACGCTGTTCGGCGCGTCGAACGCGACTGACGCGAACAACGACCAGATCAGGTTCCACGTCACGTCAATTCAGGGGGGGACACTTAGAATCTCGTTCAACGGGGCCTCCCCGGTCGCGGTCGCCCTGGGAACGAGCGTGCTGGGACCCAACGACCGCCTGATCTGGACTCCGCCCCTCAACCAGAACAATCAGCTCAACGGCAACAACCCGCTGGCGGCGTTCTCGGTCGTCGCCTTCGACGGAACCAACGATTCGTCGCCGGAAATTCCGGTGTTGATCAATGTCAATCCGGCCCAGGACGCACCGATTCTGACCAAGGTCGACACGTTGACCTTGGGAGGCAAAAACTCGCGGTTCAAGATCACCTACGCCTCCCTCCTGGCCGCGTCGGATCTGCAAAACGTCGACGGTTACAACTCGGCGGGAGTGCAGGTTGTTCCGGGTCACACCAAGGAATTCCGCGTGACGGCGATTCCCACGGGTGCCAAGTTGGAAATCCGCAAAGCTGCCACGCCGACCGTCACCACCCCGGTGGTGATTGGCACGGGAGTGGGCTCGACAATCGTGAGTGTCGGTGACGTGTTGATCTGGACTCCCCCGAAAGACGTCTCGGGAGCTGCCGTCCCGGCCTTCAGCGTCCTGGGATACGATGGTGCGAACACCGCCCCGAACAACCTCTCGGCGTTGCCCGCCGTTCAGGTGACGGTGAAGGTGTTGAACGAAGTCGCTCCGAACCTGACGACGATCACCACGTTCGTCCGACCGCGGTTTATCGCCAGCACGATCACCTACCAGAATCTGGTCGCCAATTCGGATCTGACCTTCCAACCCGGCAACACCGTCGCCTTCCGGATCACCAACATCGATCAGGGAACGCTGCTGATCAATGGTGCCGCCGCCTCGGTGGGAACTCTGGTTCAGCCGGGTGACGTGCTGACTTGGTCGCTCCTCACCGCGACGGGGACACAGGACGCGTTTGATGTCGAAGCGGTGGATCTCAACAACACGCTGGTCTCGCTCGATCCGGTGCAGGTGAAGGTCGACCTGGTGAACGTCGCCCCGACGCTCACCACGCTGAACACCCTTTCAACCGCCGACGAACAGACCCCGTTCGACATCACGTACGCGACACTTCTGGCGAATTCGAACGCCGCCGACATCAACAACGACGCGCTGTCGTTCCGGATCGAAACGATCCAGTCGACCGGAACGCTGAAGATCACGAAGAACGGTGTCACCTCGGTTGCGGTCGCAGGTACGCTGGTCTCGGCAGGTGACACTCTCACCTGGACCCCGGCCGCTGGCGTCACCGGCAGTGCGATCAACGCCTTCACCGTGAAGGCCTTTGACGGTCTGCTTCCGTCGGCTGACCCCGCCGTCCAGGTCAAGATCAACGTTCGGCCGTGGGGTTCGGAATTCAGCCTGTCGGGGATCTGGACGATCAACGGCAAGCTGGCCCGAATCCAGCAGAATGGCGCGAACCTGACGTTCGTGAACGAAAACGGTGTCGGTTCGACCGGCAAGTACTTCGCCCGCGACAAGGTGACCGCAGTCGCCTACGGCCTGACCGCGACGGTCGACATCACCACCGCCGACCAGGGTCGGCTGGTCTTCTCAAACGGAGTGATCTGGCTGCGGATTTCGCTTGGTGGATCGTGGGCGGTCAACGGCAAGCTCGCGTCGATCGTTCAAAGCAACGACGTGCAGCTCACGTTCCTCAACGATCGCAACCAGTCTTCGACCGGTGCGATTCTGACCGCGACGTCGCTGATCGCGTCGAACTACCCGGCTGGCCAGGCGACGTTTGGCGACGGCAAGATCAACTTCAACAATGGAGAAGTCTGGTCGAAGCTCGACCTGTCGCCGATCTACACGAGTTCGATCGATGGGAAGACGGTCAGTGTGGTTCAGAACGGGACGACGACCCTCGGGTTCGTCGACCAGTTGGGGAACACCACCAGCGGTCGCTGGACAACCCCCACGACGGTGCTGGATGTCGGTCGGAACCGGACGGGAACGGTCAGTTCCGGCAAGATCACCTGGTCGGGTGGCGAAGTCTGGAACACCGCGTTGTCGATCAAGGGAACCCAAACCGGTCAGCCCACCTCGAAGGCCGTGACGATCACCGCCTCCGCGACGACCATCACGCTGACCGACGTGAACGGCACCGCGTCGACAGTGCGTTTCAACGGGCCGAACACGCTGTTCGGAACGTCCGGTGTGTTCAGGAACATCATCGGTCAGCGACGCAGCAACAAGATCTACTGGTCGAACGGCCTCGTCTGGGAGAACTTTGACTTCAACGCTCTGAACGCCCTGTTCACCGCGTAAGGTCACTGGATTGAACTCTCCGCTCAGATCGCGGGATCTGAGCGGAGAGTCGCGTTCAGCCAGGGGCAGGTCCGTCGCGTTCCAATTGACGGCGTGGGATCTATTTTGTGACAAGACGCTTATCCGAAGGGGAGTTACGACGAAAGCACTGATCGTCTCAAAATGAGACGATCCCGGCATCGCTCGCACTTGATGATCTATCTGCAAAAATTCAGCCGAATCCGATCGAGAACGGTTGAAAACGGGATTGAGGTGGACGATGCTACTGATGTAATCGGCCCCAAAGTCTGGCGATCGGCGTCTATGATCCCGGGCGGTGTTGGGCCACAAGGTCGAGCCGTCGTCGTCCTCCCTATTCATACAGCTTGGTTCGATTCATGCTTTCTGCCAACCTTGAAGCAGACGTTGTCGAGTTTGACGCTCCGGACAACGTTGTCGAGCTTGATTGGTTCAGCGACACCGAAAGCGTTCGAGTGATTCAGCGAGACCAGACGCGATTCGAAATCCAGAAGGATCGCGTCATCAAGATTCTTCAATTAGCAAACGATTCCGATAAGCAGCTTGAGTTACTGCTTTCAAAGTTGGGTGAATGGGTCCGACACTACCAGCGATCGATAAAAAATGCATACCTCACGCTGCGAGACGGCGGCTTTGCATTTGTTGTCATTTCGCGGTCAACAGCTTGCGATGATGACCTTGAAGACGCGGTCTCCGAACTGGATGTTCGGGTGGCAAACGACGCTGACCTCAAGAGTATGTCGGTCAATGCCCTGATACTGCCACCAACATCGAAAGAATCCCTTTCGTCGTTTCTCGACAGCCGCTTTTTACTTCACTATCGTGACAATCGCATTCTACAAGGCGGTTCAGGTAGTTGAAGCGGTATTCGCATCCCACCTTGGGATCCACTCCCACGGGCACGAGGCGAGGCTTTCGAGGCTAAAAACCCCGCTATTTTCCGTTATGTTCAACGATTTCAGAAAGCTGTATGCAGCGTCGTTGATCGCACGGTATTTGGTTGATTTCTCCGACATCCAGATCGACGGACCAGCAAACAGGGCGGTTGAATACAAGAGTTTCTCGAACTACCGGCCACCAGAGCAGGTTTTGTCGGTACTTCTACTCAAACATCTGTGCGCACTTGAGCAGAAATCGATTCAATTTTTGAGCGATCGAGGGAAACGTGACCTTTGTCGTACTGATCAAGAGCGAAACAAAATCATTGCCGCGCAGGACGCGATTTTGCGTCGGTTGCAGGTCGCAGTGGGTAATCCTCCAGTGGCGAACACATAGTTTCGTTTCGGAGTGGGTCTGGAATTTGACCGTCACTCCCAACTCCACTCCCGCGATCGGATCACCGCAACCACTTACCCGGCCCCCCAGCTTCTTTCTGCCAGTTCGCCCTTCACCACAACGGCGGCGGCCGCGCTCCTACTCTGGGACTTCCATCAGGCCACCCACAGTGTAAGCGCTTGGCGAAGTGACGCAACCGTTGTTCGCCCCGCTGTCTCATCGAGGGAGACAAATCGGGTCCCGATTCCACAAACCTCTCCACCCACCACAACCCCGACAGCAGACACCCGCTGCGGTCGTAGGTTCGCACCAGCAGGCATTCGACCGCCGTCAATGTTCGCACCTCTTCATACGATCGCAGGCCGGTCTCCCATAGATTCGAATCGTTCCCGCACAGACTCCCCAGCAATCGCGAAATGTCGGTCGCCACGCAGTCCCGCCGGCACGCCTGGGGATCAATCAGCCCGGTGACCTCCGCCCCGCGAAACAGCACATGGGGCCGCCAGATGTCGCGCAGGCACGGTTGCACGAGTGTCCGCAGCGATCGAGTCGATTCGAGTTCCTGAATGACCGTCCGCAGGGACTCGCGGGCGGCTTTCAAAATCACCTCCGCTGGGAGTGCGATCGCGGGGGGCAAAGCCCGGGCGGCTCTCCATTCGATCCCCTCCCGAAACGTGTCGGTCCAGCGTGTGGCAACCTCCAGTCTCTCCGTCAGACCTGGGGCCTTAGTGTCGGCCGACGTCTCGAACCAGGTCCGTTCGCGATCCTTCGGTTGAAACCCGCGAGCCGACTCATGCCAGACCGCGAGACTCTTGAGTGCCGTCGCGACTTGCTTTTGACCGGGTGGTTCCTCTCTTAGTGCCTCTCCCGGCAACCACGGTTCACACTGCCAAACCATTTCCCCCAGCTCGACCAGGGATGTTCCCTTTTGTCCACTGATCGGAACGGCGACCGGACAGCGGCCCAGTTCACAGAGATGCCGCAACAGTCGGTGCAAGCCCCGTTGCCGGTCAAAATCTAGATCCGCTCTTGGAATCCCCTTCAGGCACCAGTCAGCCTGGGGAGTTGTCACCCGCCAGACCGACGCCCCACTGAACCCGGGATCCATCGGGGGGGCGACTCGCCAATTCTCTTCCTCCAAGACAGTGGGAGCGGGGAAAAATTCGCGCAATATCGCAACTGGCGGCGAAGAGATTGATTGCATCGGTTCGAGGGAATTTTCCGAAAGTGCGGCTGCGGGAACGGCATCACAAACACCCCAGCCGACACTTGCGGTCGAGTTGCGGACGACGGAATCGATCGGTATCGGTTTTCGAAGCGAGATCTCGCAGTGAATTTCAGGCATCAGGTTGACACCGCCCGGAACGTAGATTTACAACAAATCCCATGGACTCTCCAATCTCTACTTTTTGTCGAGAGCGTGTTGCGATGCGCCTGCCTGTGATGAAGCTGCTGTTCCCGGCCCTCTGCGCGCTGGCCACTCTCGGCGTCGCGCAGGCCCCTCACAACGCCTTCGGGTGCTGGTTTGGCTGCTGCAATGGCGGCTGCCAACCCTACGCGGCGGGACGCATGTGGACGCCGGCCCGCGTCGGGTATGGCCAACGCATGTACTACAGTGCGCCTTTTTACGTCAATTCCGACTGTGGCTCATGTGGTCAGGTCGCGACGTCTGGCTGTGGAACCTGCGGCGATGCCGTGTATGGGTCCAGCTCCGGCGACTGCCAGGCAAGTCCAGCGGCAGCCGTGACTCCAGCGAATCCTTCCACGGGGGGCGTGACCCCTGCGGATCCGAAGGACCGCTGGAAGAAGAAGACCTACGACGAAGAAGAGGCTCCGCTGGGTGGTTCGAGTGCCGGGACGGCCGACGACCGGATTCGCGGGAGTGCCGGTGCGGGTGCCGCTGGCGCGGGAGCTGCCGCCGGCGCCGCTGATGGTACCGCGACTCCCCCGGCAGATGGCGCGGCGGGTTCGCGCGGTGGAATTAAAGACGAGGGTGAAGAAACTGAGCGGACCACAATGAAACCCGAGTCCCCGGCTCCCGCCCCAGGCGGGACCGATGCGGATGGCGAACGGGTGAAGATCGAACCCCGTTCCAAAACCAAGGCGAAAAGTTCCGCCCCCGCTCCCGCCGAGATTGAAGACGCATCGGACGAGACAAAGGAAGACCCTAAAGACAACAAGAGTGGTGGACTGTCGCTCCCCCAGGCATCGCGGCTCGATCATGTCGTGGCGACCCGCGAAGCCCCCGTCCGAGAGCGGGTCTCGCTGAAAAAGCCCGCTCGTAGCGGCCACCTCGTGCGGGTCGCGGAATATCCAAAGACCCCCTGGAATCAAGCCGAGCCCGCTGCCACGGTCGCCCGGAGCAAGTAACCCAGTATCGCCCCGCTTGGCGAGGGCACAGCCAAAACAACAGTCTTGCCACCAAAATCTGGCGGGAGTAACTGGCTGCAAATACGAAGCTGCCGCACTGAAATGGTACTTCAATCGACCCGACAATTCAGCGAGTGACTTTGCCATTACGTAAGTTGCCTGAAGACGTTCGCCCGGCCGACACGGCCTCATCGCGTTGATCGATTGAATCGACAATTGGGCGAAAATGAAGACGTGTAGGATGAAGCACACGTTCGCCCCCTGTCGGACACAACGTCTGTCACAACGGTCGGAACGTCGCGAAACGACGTCTACCCGCTGGCAACCGCCCCCTTGACCGAACGGCGTCCCCGCCATACCGTCAAGCGGCCCCGGCGATTCGTGGGGTGACGCGTTCAAGGAAGTCTGCCGATTCAGGATGGTTCGATGAGTACCGCGACGAAATCCGATTACACCGCCAAAGACATTGAGGTGCTGGAGGGACTGGAACCGGTCCGCAAACGTCCCTCCATGTACATCGGCGGCGTCGACGCCCGCGGTCTGCACCATCTGTTATGGGAAATCCTCGACAACTCCGTCGACGAATATCTCGCGGGCGAATGCGATCGCATTCTGGTCACACTGCACAAAGACGGCTGCTCGGCGACGATTTCCGACAACGGACGCGGCATCCCGGTCGACATGCACCCCCGACTCAAGAAGCCGGCGTTGGAGGTCATCCTCACCACGCTGCACTCCGGGGGAAAATTCTCCAACAAGAATTACGCCCGCTCGGGGGGGCTGCACGGTGTCGGTTCCTCCGTCGTCAACGCTCTCTCATCGGAAATGACCGCCACCGTCCATCGTGACGGCTTCGAGTGGTTCCAGAAATTCCGCCAAGGGAAGCCGGTCGGCACACTGCAAAAGGTCAAGCCGTTCCGCGGTCGCGGCACCACCATCTTCTTCCGCCCCGACGAGGCGATCTTTCGCAAAACCACTTTTGATACCGGTGTCATCCGCGAACGCCTCGAAGACATTTCCTACGTTCACGGTGGTCTCACCATCGTCTTCACCGACGACGTGAAAAAGGAAACTGTTGAATACTCTCACCCCG
>JAPLOC010000412.1 GCA_026692825.1 Planctomycetota bacterium
GGACCTGCGAAACGATTCCGACTGGTTGACCGGGGAGAAATTCGGAACGGAGCGTTCGCCGACTTGGTGGTCTTCGACCCGGAAGTGGTCGGAGATCGCGCGACCTATGCCCAGCCGCACCAGATGTCGTTGGGGATCGAGCAGGTTCTCGTCAACGGTGTGCAGGTCGTCGTCGATGGACAGCCTGTTAGCTTTGAGGGGGCGACACCACCGGGCCGGGCCCTGAAATTCGGGGTGTAGCCTCGTTGCGGGTGGGTTGGCTTGCTTCCCGTAGCGTCGCGTCCGATACTGAGGCTCGGTGGACGACTTGAACTCGTCCGGACTCGCTCGTGCCGGGCGGGAACATGAATACACCAGACTTCGCGCTCTGACTGATGCTGCAAATCACCCCTCATGCTGCGGGAGATGTCACTGTCCTCAAACTGACAGGGCAGCTCATCTACGGCGTCGAAAGTCGTTCGCTGGCGGAGCATGTCAAAATGCAGGTCGCTGGGGGAAACGTTCGAATCCTGCTCGATCTGTCTAGTGTGGGATTCATCGACAGTGGCGGTGTCGGCGAGATTGTCGCATGTTTTTCGTCCGTCCGCAGAGCCGACGGGCAATTGAAGATGTGCGGCGCGACTGAGATGGTGAAGAAGGTGTTGAAGATCGTACGGCTGCCGACGATGATCTCGCTCTTCAATACCGAAGCGGACGCCGTAGCCAGTTTTGCGGTACCTCCGACCGGGTCTACCTGAACGGCCGACAACGGAATCAACTACCATGCTGGCGTCGATTCGCGGAACCCGGATCTTCTTCGATATTGATGGAGCCGGCTTCGTTCCGGACGGAGATCGATTGAAGGAACGCCCCATACTGTTTCTGCTGCACGGCGGCCCGGGCGGGGACCATACCGGTTTTCGCGGGGCGAACAGCGAATTGCGGGATGTGGCGCAGCTTGTGTATGTCGACCACAGGGGATGCGGCCGCAGCGACACGGGGAATCCGGCAGACTATACGCTTGAAAACAATATCGACGATCTCGACGCGCTGCGGGCGCACTTGGGGCTGGAGACGATTTCTGTTCTGGGGTCTTCCTATGGCGGCATGGTCGCGATCGGTTACGCCCTGCGATACCCGAAGCGTGTTGCGAATCTGATCCTTGTCTGTACTGCGGCCAGTTATCGATTTCTGGATGATGCTCAGAAATTGCTCGCCGAGCGGGGAACGCCCGAGCAGATCCAGGTTTGCCGAAGGCTCTGGGACGGAAATTTCGACAGCATGGAACAATTGCGGGACTATTACCGTGTGATGGGGCCGCTCTACTCGCGGAAATTTCAACCGGAAGACTTCGACGCGGGATGGAATCGGGGGCGGCGTTCGTACCTCGCGATCTCCATCAATAAGAACCAAGCCGCCGCGCGCTTGCCGTGGCACTCGCGCGAGATCGCCGACGCGATTCCCCGGGCGCACCTCAAGATTTTTGACCATAGCGGGCACAGCGTGGCCGCCGACGAACCGGCGGAGTACCTGCGGGCGATCCGTGGTTTTCTGACCTATGCGACACCACCAAATGGCCACTGACTTTCCCATGGGGAGCGGCAAGATCGCGATCACCGCGCATTCCCTGCCCATCGACATTTTCACCTATCGTCCCGGGAATTATTCGGATGGTCCGCTGATCGTGGTTCACCATGGGGTGTTGCGCAACGCCGAAACGTATCGCGATCACGCGAAACCGATGGCCGATCGCTTTGGTGCGTTGATTGCCGCCCCGTTGTTCGACATCGAGCGGTTTCCCACAGCGAAATACCAGCAGGGTGGGGTTGTTCTCGACGGAGTTCCGCAGCCACGTGACACCTGGACATATCGGCTCGTACCGCAGATTCTTTCGGGTCTGTGTGCGCTGGCGGGACGGAATGAATTACCGGTTTACTTGATTGGACATTCCGGAGGTGCCCAATTTCTGGCACGAATGGCGGCGTTTCAGGAACTCAAAGTGCGGCGGATAGTGGCGGCGAATCCGGGCACGCACTTGTTTCTCAACCGCGAACACAGGTTCCCCTACGCTTTTGCTGGCTTGCCGGACGAGATTTCGAATGACGAGGCATTCCGCCGCTACCTGGCGCAACCGTTGACGTTGTACCTGGGGACCGGGGACATCGTCCGGGACGAGAATTTTGAACAGACCCCGGCGGCCGACCGGCAGGGTATGTCTCGATACGAACGGGGACGCCGCGCGTATTTTCGCGCACGCGAGCTGGCGAAAGAACGAAACTGGGAGTTTGGCTGGAGGCTGGTCGAGGCCTCAGGAATTCCCCATGACCACGAACGGATGTTTGATCACGAACAGTGCGCCGTCGCGCTGTTTGGAGAGAAGTCCGGATAGCAGGAGTCAACAATGCGGACACATCGAATCGCGGTGATCGCGGGGGACGGGATTGGTCCTGAGGTGACAGTTGGGGCGCAGACAATAGCGGAGAAAGCGGCGGCGATCGAACAGGTTCGCCTGGAATGGACCGCGTTTCCGTGGGGGACCGACTATTACTTCCAGAACGGGCGGATGGCACCGGCGGACTATCTGGATCAACTGTCACAATTCGATGCGATTCTGCTCGGTGCGGTCGGGCATCCGAAGGTGCAGGATCACATCACGCTCAACGGTTTACTACTGCCGATCCGTCGGAAATTCGACCAGTTCATCTGCCTGCGTCCCTCGTATTTGTATGAGGGGGTACCGAGTCCTCTGGTGGGAAAGGCTCCCGGCTCGATCGACATGCTGGTATTCCGTGAGAACACGGAAGGGGAATACGCGAATATCGGCGGACGGTTGTACCAGGGTTTTCCCGAGGAGAGCGCGATTCAGACGTCGGTATTCACCCGCCGTGGCTGCGAGCGGATCATCCGCGCCGCCTTCGAGGCCGCCACAAAGCGCCCGCGTAAAAAGGTCGCGTCGATCACAAAAAGCAACGCCCAGGGATTCGGAATGGTCCTCTGGGACGAGTGCTTCGCCCGAGTCGCCGCCGACTTTCCAGAAGTCGCGACCGAGTCGCTGCTGATTGATCGCGCTGTGATGGAATTCGTCCGGCGACCCGAATCGTTCGATGTGGTGGTGGCCAGCAATCTGTTTGGCGATATTCTCACCGACCTCGGGGCGATCGTCGTGGGGAGCATGGGACTGGCGGCGTCGGCGAATATCGACCCGACGCGGCGGTCCCCCAGCATGTTCGAGCCCGTTCACGGATCGGCACCGGACATTGTTGGTCGTGGTGTCGCGAATCCGTTGGCGGCCATTTTATCGGCGGGAATGATGCTGGAGCATTTGGGGTGTGCCATGGCGGCCCGTGCGATCCAGAATGGTGTCGCAGGCGTACTCAGAGAATCGGGTCCGAAGACGCCAGATCTTGGCGGGACGGCGACCACGACGGCTGTAACTGCGGCCGTCAAGAGTCGAATCTGAGTCCCAAATCCGCCGTTTAGGACACCATTTCTAGATAATCAAAAAACCTCGGATGTGACGTTTGCTTATTCAAAACTAGTTTAATAGAATTCGGTCCTCGGGAGGTGTGCCGCAAGGGAATGGCCGTTTCTGGCCGCTCGTTGCAAGATCCCAGAACCTCGTTGATCGAGTTGGAGGACTGAAATGAAGCCTTGGCCATTCGCGCTGGTGGGGATTGCAATTGTTAGTTTGACGGCGACGCTATTCGCGGAGGATCGCCTTGGTCCGTACGGAGACGGTTCGCACCGGCGATCCAGCAATTCGATTCTCCCAGGTCAATTGAAATTGATCAAAGCGATTGTCCTGGATCCGCAAAAACGCCAGAACCCAACCCAAAGCGCTTCACGCGGCAGCCGATGGGGTTCGACTCGCGTTAGGAATATCGTTTCGCGTAACGGGGAAATCGCATTATTAATTCCTGGTGCCTCGACAACGGACATCGGAATTTACTCGGCGACGGGACAATTGCTGCGTCGCTTCCCCACCGCATTGTCGAAGTCAACACGTGGCGAATGGGGAATGGGAATGGAAGGACGTGACCTCAGACCGGGAGAATTCAGCGTTTACTGGATGAACGATGGAACACTGAGTTTCCAGTCATCCGGCGACTATCTGGACAAAGGAGCGTTTGACGCCCAGACGGGAGCTTCGAGAACCTGGATCGGAACGACTGGTGCCAATGCTCACGGGTACTTAGGCGTGAGTGACGGGTGTCCAGCGGTGATTACCAGCGGGGTGGGTCATGGACAGGGCGGCTCGTATTTCTATTACAACGTCAACGGCGTCGCGAAGCATGTGTCACAGACCCATTGTGATTTCAATAATCCGACCCCATTGATGGACGCCGCGACTGTTTACGTGACCTGTCCCGAAACGATCCCGGCGACTGCATTCAAGGGGTCTCAGTATAGCTTTGGCTATGGAACCAAAGTA
>JAPLOC010000413.1 GCA_026692825.1 Planctomycetota bacterium
TCGAGCATCTTCGCCAGTTCGGGAATCGCTCCCTCGGGGACGCAGCGGAGATGTTCGTTGATGATGTGGAGCGCCGGCAGCGTGACCGCCTGCTTCGTCGGATAGCGCGGAAAGTACGCTTCGATCTCGGCCCGCATCTGCGGGGTCAGTATCGGTTGGGCCGTTGTCGTGGTCATCGCTCGCGTCTCGTCGGTTTGCATTCTCCGGACCGGAGAAACAAACGGCAGGTTGTGGAAAAAAGCCGACTCGTGGGAAGGACGCTCGTCACCGATCCAGTTCCGCCGCGATGATGTTCAAACTCCCCAGCACCGCCACGATGTCGCTCACGAGGTGACCGCGAATCAGGTGGGGGAACATCGCGAAATGGATGAAACTGGGGGGTCGACACCGCGCCCGGTAGGCGGTCTCACTGCCATCGCTGGCGAGGTAGAAACCGAGTTCGCCATTGGGGGCTTCAACCGCCGTGTAACACTCGTCGCGCGGAGTCTGGAATCCGCGGTTGGTCATCACCACTTCAAAGTGAGTGATCAATCCCTCGATCGTGTTGTAGACCCGCGTCTTGTCGGGGAGAACGGTGCGGTCCGCCATCGGGACGTTGAACGGTCCCGGCGGGAGATTTTCGAGCGCCTGTTCGATAATTTTCACGCTTTCGAGCATCTCGTCCATGCGGACGAGGTAGCGGTGAAAGCAGTCGCCGGCGGTGGAGCAAACGACGTTGAAATCGAAGTCAGCGTACGCCAGGTACGGGGTGTCTTTCCGCAGGTCGCGGGTGACACCGCTCGCCCGGGCGATCGGACCGGTTGCGCTGCGATTGATCGCCTCTTCTTTGGTGAGAACACCAATTCCCTTGGTGCGTTCGACGAAAATCCGGTTGCGATTCAACAGCCGGCAGATGTCGGCGTGAACCTTGGGGAAATTCTTGACAAATTGCCGGACCTGTTCGATGAACTTGGGCGTGGCGTCATACATCAGCCCGCCGACCCGGGTGTAGCTGGTGGTGAACCGAGCCCCGCACAAGGTTTCGAACACCTGATACAGCACTTCGCGCTGGTTGAAGGCGTACAGAAACGCGGTGAACGCCCCGGTGTCGAGCGCGCACGCCCCGTTACTCAGCAGGTGATCGCTGATGCGCGCCAGTTCGAACAAAATCGTGCGGATGTACTGGCAGCGCGGGGGGACGTCGATCCCCAAGAGAGACTCGACCGCGTGGTGCCAGGCGATGTTGTTCGCCAGCGGCGAGATGTAGTTCATCCGGTCGGTGACCGTGACGTACTGGTTGTAGTTCAGATGCTCGCCGATCTTCTCGAACCCGCTGTGCAGGTAGCCGATTTCGGGGCGGGCGTTGAGAACTTTCTCTCCCTCGATCTCCAGCACGATGCGCAGCGTGGTGTGGGTCGCGGGATGCTGTGGACCGAAGTTCAGCGTCCAGCGATATTCCTGCTCGATTGTCGAAGCGGGAGGATCGAGAAGTCCAGAAGCCATGAGGTGCGGTTGCCAGAGGAGTGTTTGCGTTGCGAACCGCCAACCGGGCGACTCACGTCGCGGGCGCCGTTGGCGATGCGGGGTGTTTGGTCAGCTCTGATTGCGCGTGATGCGTTCGAAATTGTGGCGTTCACCGCGCCCGCGGAGCGGATAGTCCTTCCGCAGCGGGAAGCCGGCGAATTCTTCAGGCATCAACACCCGGCGCAGGTCGGGATGCCCTTCGAATACGATGCCGAACATGTCGTAAACTTCGCGTTCCAGCCAGTTCGCCCCTTCCCACAACGGAACCGCCGACCGAACCGTGAGGTCAGGCTCGTTGAGGTAACAGCGAACCACCAGCCGCTCTCCCGAGGTCGACGGACCCAGGATATACACCAGGCCGAACCGGTCCCGGGCACCCCGGTAGTGCAGGTAATCAACGCAGGTGACGTCGATCAGCAGATCAAACCCGCATTGGGTCTTCAGAAACGACAGGTACGATTCGAGCTGGCCGGCGGGCACCACCAGCCGGCGCTGGCCGCGCGGGCTTTCGGAATACTGCCAGGCGACTTCACCAAACCGGGCCTTCAGGGCCGTTTGCAGGGCTTGCGGATCCACGTGTCAAACCCCCACGTTCGGCAGAATGGGCAGTGGCTGCGGACGGGGAGAATTCGACGCCGTGGCGATGTCGAGCAACGCCCGCTTGGGCTGCTGCCGCGCCTCGGTCAGGAATTCCGCCCCCATCAAAGTCCCTTCCCGCTGAATCTTGTCCTGCAGGTCGATCACTGCCTGGATGAGCTGTTCAGGCCGGGGGGGGCAACCGGGAACGTACATATCAACCGGAATGAATCGGTCGATCCCCTGCACGACACAGTAGGTATCGAACACCCCGCCGGTCGACGCACACGCCCCCATCGAGATGCACCACTTCGGCTCGGGCATTTGCAGCCAGATCCGCTGGAGTACAGGGAGCATTTTCATCACCACCCGGCCGGCGACAATCATCAGATCGCATTGCCGGGGGGAGAACCGAAACACTTCCGCCCCGAAGCGGGCGATATCGTGCTTGCTGGCCCCCGTGGCCATCAGTTCAATGCCACAACAGGCTGTGGCGAACGGCATGGGCCACAAACTGTTTTTGCGACACCAGCTTGCGAGGGAATCGAGCCGGGTGACGACAACGTTCTCGGGAACGCTCACGTCCATTTGAACACCCCTTTCCGCCAGGTGTAGACGAAGCCAAGGACCAGGATCGAGAGAAAGCCACAGACCGCGTAAAAGACGGCATGGTCCGGGCCAAACGCCCCCCGGTCGTGAGCGGCGACCGCCCAGGGGTAGAGGAACAACAGTTCCACATCAAACACCAGAAACTCAATCGCCAACAGGTAAAAACTGATGTTGAACCGCTGCCTCGCGGAATGGACTGGGTCCATCCCCGATTCGTACGGCATCATTTTCACCTCAGTGCGGCGTTTGGGGCCGACAACTTGGGCGATGACAAGAATCGACAGGGCCACGACAAACGCGACCGCCGCGAACAATAGAATCGGTAGACCGGGCATGGGTTGAATCGTTGCAGGTTCAGGGGGAATCTGCCAGTGAGCGCCGGGGGGGATTATAGGAAGGGATGTTGGGGGTTGCGGTTTGGGAAATTCATTCCCATTAATCGGCTGATTCTTGAAAACTTCGGCCCCCAATAGGGCTCATTTGTTCATAATCCACTCGAACTCAGCGGCGTCCAATTCATTTCGCGACCGACGGCTCGCTTGGGAGGTTGCGCCAGCCCCGAGAGCGTCGAGTGACGAATTTCGCACAGTGGGTCGCGTATTCGAAACGTAGCCGTCTTTCTCCGAAAGTCTGGCCCCGCTGTGCCCCCGCCCACCAAAAAACGCACTGCGGGCAGCCCCAGGACTCACATCAAAGCCCCCGCAGTCGATATCGACCAGCGGTTCACTCCCCCACTGAGACCATCCGACGTCCAGTTCATTTCGCGACGGACGACTCGAATGTGCGGTTGCGCCAGCCCCGAGAGCGTCGAGTGACTAAGTTCACACAATGGGCCGCGCACTCGGAGAGTGCGGGCTACATTCTCCGAAAGACTGCCCCCGCTGTGCTTCGATCGACAATCACCTCCTCGCTGGCGCGGCTGTGGGTCACGGGTTCCCCACCAAAAACGCCAACCCCTCCTCAATCCGGCAGCGAACCGCCGCGTTGGGGGCGAAGGGAAGCAGCGCCTTCAATAGCGGCACTGGCAGCACGCACGCCACAACACTGCCATTGGCGGCCCGGTGCTTGGAACAGAGCGCCTGCTCACCCCGCGCGACCAGCTCCGCCGCGCCGTCAACGGGCAGCCGATAATACTCGAACTGCAACGTCAGTCGGCCGCCACGCAGCTCTTTGAGCCGCATCTGAATCCGCACCCGCTCCCCCGCCGACAGTCCGCGATCAGACAGAAATTCGCACGAAACCGAACTCGTGTGCAGCAGCAGCCGCTGCGTCGCCAGGTCGGCAAGAATCTCGGGAGCATGTTCAATCAGAAACAACTCCCGACACGTTCCCTGCCAGCGCACGTAGTTGGTGTAGTAGACATTGCCCACGAGATTCGTCTCTTCAAAAGTGACGATGTGATCGTGGAGGAATCCGGGAACCTGCGGAGCGGTCCGGGGGGCTTCGGGCAGCGTGGCAACGGTCATGTCGGGGACTGCCATAGTGCTGTGGGGGTGAAGTAGGCTCAAGCCGGTGCCGCCGTCGACACCTGAGGAACTGCGACTGAAGTGACCTGGGTCGAAGTGACAGAGGCTGGCACCAGCGCCGGCTTGCGAACGAGTTGCCAGACGACAATCAACACGCCGCGAATCGCGCAGGTGATGGTGAGCGCCAGGAACAACCCGAACACCACGTGCGTCACCTGCAGCACGCCATACACCGCGGCGTTCCCCGCCCCGAATGCGATTTGTCCCCAGGTCGATTTGGGAGTGGTCGCCGGGTCGGGGATCATATACAGCGTGAACAGAATGAACGCCGCGCTGGTCATGGGAACCAGCGTTGCCACCAGTGGC
>JAPLOC010000414.1 GCA_026692825.1 Planctomycetota bacterium
AGGGGCGCAATTCCCCAGTCTCTACACACAGGTTGGTTATTTCCTGACAGGTGAACATCGCCCCTACTTGAAGAAGGCCGGGGCGATCGACCGGGTCAAGCCATTCCGTAATGTGAAGTTTTTTGACAACGACGGAACCGGCTGGGGGGCCTGGGAAATCGCGGCCCGCTACTCATACATCGACCTCAACAGTCGCGACATCGATGGCGGACGTCTCAACGACCTGACCTTGGGACTGAACTGGTACCTGAACCCCAATGCGAAAGTTCAATTCAACTGGATTCGGGCGTTCCTCGACAACGCGAAGGCGGGCAGTTAGCAGACCGATATCTATGGATTGCGAACTCAGGTGGACTTCTAAACCGGTTCCCCGTTACCGGTGACCAGTTCCTCACCTCACGGCGTCTTCGATTTCGTCACGCCCCAGACTTGCACGGTCGTGAATCGAAACGGCGGATCGCGTCCGACCGCCAGCAGCCGCTTGCCATCGGGACTGAGGCTGAACGACAGGATGTTCTTGGGTGCATCCATTTCGTGAACCAGTGACCAGTCGGCGGGATTCCAGAACGCCACAATGCTGGGGCCGACAGTCGCCAGCAATTCGCCATTCGCGACCCACCGCGCCCCGGTCGGATTCTGTTCTTCCATCTCTTTCTGCACGATCGACTCTCCCGTCGTCGCGTTCCAGATCGAGAGTTTTCCCCCTTGATGGATCGTCAGCAGTCGTTCCGATTTGGGATCGAACAGACATCCCAGAATGTTGCTGTTGTTCGCCTGAGCGATTTCACACTTCTGGTCACCCGTTTCAACATCCCAGACCCGAATCGAACCCCGCGGCGGCGCGACCGCCAGCAGTTTTCCATCGGGACTGAAGACCGGCTGAATGATGTACCGCTCTTTCAGAACTTCAATCGTGCGAATTGTCTCCCCCGATTCGGCCTGACACAGCCGAATCGAACCGCTCTGTCCGCCGATCGCGATCATCTTGCCATCAGGCCGAAACGACATCGTCGGATTCCGACCGACATCGTCAATGAAATAGCCCTCGCCCGATTCCGTGTTCAGGACTTCGATTTTGCCCTCCTGGGTCACCCAGGCGACCTGCGGCGATTTGGGGTTGAAAGCGAAGCCCGAGATAGTTCGCCCCTGTCCCGTGGTATGCAAAACCTCAAACGTCTCTCCGTCACGAATCTCCACCCCTTCGCCCGCCTTCCCCCGGTTGAGAACAATGCAGACAACTTCTTTGCTGTCGGGGCGCCAGACCACATTCGAGACATCCATCTGCTCGGAATGAATCTCGTCGAGTTTCAGGACGTTGGTTTTCCCAATGGGCTCCAGGTCGAGTCGCTGCCGCTTCACGACGGCGACATCCTCTTCCTCGGCTTTTGACTCCTCCGCCTGCGGTGCCGCTGGTCTCGGCTCGGCACCAGTCGCCATGCGGTCCGAGAAGAACCCCAGAGCCGTCAGCAGCAGAAGCGCCGTCAGGGGGGCGCGAAGAACCGGCAGCGGGTTCAGGGATGGAAAGGAAGCGAACGGCGACATCGACGACTCCTCAAAGGGGTGGCGGGATTATAGCCCGAACCACGGCAAATTGAGACATCGACCTGACCCGTCGTCCGCCACTCGCTATGATTCGCCAACGCTCGCCCTCGTTGGTCAGATTACCCCTTCGTCATCAATCGGGAAGCCCGCCATGCCACTCTCCGCTTTCGATCCGTCGGTCTCTTGCGAACGTCGCGGTTTCTTGAAGTCGCTGGGGGTGGCCGGCCTGGCAGGAGCGGCCACTGTCGCCGGGAACACCGCGCTCGCCGCCGACGGACCGGCCGGGAAGCCCAGCTCGCTGACTATCACCAAAGTCGAAACGTTCGCGTTGTTGCACAAGCTGCCCCGCGCCATGGGGCCTTCCACCGCGGTGTCCGATCTCAAAGACACGCTCCTGATCAAGATCACCACAGACAGCGGCATCGTCGGCTGGGGAGAGACCGCCGACGTCGGTGGCACACGTGGCATCATCGAAGACCATCTGAAGCCGCTGCTCCTCGGCAAGAATCCGCTGGAACATCGCAAACTCTGGCGGTCGCTGTGGGGTGCCAATTTTGGCGATGGTCGGGCGGTCGCGGGGCTTGACCTGGCGCTGCACGATGTGCGCGGCAAGGCGCTGGGGCAGTCGGTCGCCGAGATGTACGGCGGAAGGCTGCGCGACACGGTTCCGGTGTATGCGGCGGCGATGAACTACCACATCGGACTCGAACCTGAAAAACAGTTCCCGGAAGAAGCCGCGAGTCTGGTCAAACGAGGTTTCCGCGCGCTGAAAGCCCGCACCGGGCGACTTGATCATAAGCGGGATCTGGCGATTCTAGCGAAAGTGCGAGAAACCGTCGGACCGAACATCCGATTGCTGACCGATGGCAATGGGGCGTTCACGTTGCCGCAGGCGGTTCGTTTTGGAAAGGAACTCGAAAAGCTCGATTTCTACTTTTTCGAAGAGCCGTTACCACAGGGATTGAACTACGCCGGCTATGATGAACTGACCAAATCGCTGGATATCGCGATCGCCGGCGGAGAAGTTCTCGATTCGCGCGCGAGTGCCCGGGAACACATCGTGAAGCGATCGTTCGACCTCATTCAGCCCGACCCGACCTTATGTGGCGGAATCGCCGAGGTGCTGTTCATCGCCGAGATGGCCCGGCTGTTCAGCATTCAATGTCTGCCACACTGTTACGCCGGCGCGATCGCCGACGCGGCGACATTGCAGGTACTGTCGCTACTGCCGCCGTACACGTTTGGCTTCAGCAGCGACGAACCGATGTTGGAATACGATGTCGGTGAGAATCCGTTCCGGGACGAAGTGGTTCCGAAGGCATTCCAGCTTGAGGAAGGTCGGTTCCGCGTTCCAACCGGTCCGGGATTGGGCATTGAAGTCGACGAAGCCGCCGTGAAAAAGTACGCGACCAAACCCCGGTGACGCGCTGTCGCCACGCGATCTCGCAACGACTATCCTGCTCCCATGGCCGCCACGCTCGTTCCCCCCAGCTTTCTGTTCCGCTTCTCCCTGCCGGTGCGGCACGCACCTCGTATTCCCGGAACGGATGATAAACTGTTGAATTTGTCGGAAGCGCATCGCCTGCCCGATTTGGGACCGATAGAAGGCCGAACCGGGTTCGCCGATGTGCGACTGGGATGGAACGAACGGGGGCTGGGAATCTCGGTGGAGGTGCGTGGCAAGAAGAAGGGGGTGATCGGGCGACAGCCGATCCCCTCGTCGGCAGACCGGCTGCGACTCTGGATCGACACCCGCAACACCCAGAACATTCACCGCGCGGGAAAATTCTGTCACGAGTTTCACCTTTACCCGGCGGCCGGTCCGGGACCCAAAGGCGACCCGGTCGCCGAACTCCGGACGATCGACCGCGCCCGGGAGTCACCCAGCACAGCCAACTTGTCGCTGGTTCGCACCCGGATGGAAACGTTGTCGGGCGGGTATCGGCTGGAAGCATGGTTCCCCGTGGAAGTCCTCACCGGTTATTCGCCCGGAGAGCAGGCGAAGCTGGGGTTCTATTATCACTTTCGTGATACCGAGCTGGGGGACCAGTTCCTGTCGATGGGGCGGGAATTCCCGTTTGACTACGATCCGAGTCTGTGGCAGACGCTGGAACTGGTCGGCGCGTAAAAACCTGTCCACGATCAAATCCGTGGTTTTGATGAGTTCAGTGCCGTCCTCCGCACGTCGAGAGAGAATGGAGGAACGGCCGGAACAAGCTCCGTTACCGGGGGATCCGGGGAGGAGTGAAATCGGGGGGCTCTTCGGAAGCACCTCCGCCTCTGCGGGGCCATTCCATTTCGACCGGAGCGACCGATTCGCGCGGCGCTTTTTCATTGGCGCGTAACGGGAACACGAAGAAGTCTTCGTCATCGCACGCCGCCAGCGCCGCCCGTTTTTCGGTGAAGGCACCTACCAGCTCCCACGATCGGCAGCCGTCGGCTTCCGTCAGCATTCCGCACACCCAAAGCATCATGAGGGGGACTACCATCGTCAGAGGAGTGGGTTGGTTGCCGCCAGGAATGAGTGTAACTGTCGGTCGGGCTTGGCGACAGCGAGAGGATTTGGACACCGGCGAAGACTGCCATGCACCGTTGCGATTTGGTACGGTTTGCCGATTGTCGCCGCCGCGGTTTCGCGACGGTTTCGCGTTTCGCCATCCTGTCATTCGGTACGAGACTCGTATGATCAGTTCCCTGCTGCGCTCTCAGCTCTGGATTCGTTTGTCGTTGGCCATGCTGTCGATCGGCTGCATCGCGCCGCTTTCGCTGCACGCCGCCGACCCCATCATTCCCGCCGACGCCAAAGTCGAAAAACTGTTCGAAGCCCGCGTGTTGACCGAAGGGGTCGCCGTCGCTCCCGATGGGCTCGTCTACTTCAGCGAGATCACGTTTTCGCATGTCGCCCGCGATGAACGAGGGGCGATCGAGGCGGGGCACATCTGGCGGTTCGATCCTTCAACGGGCAAGACGGCGATCTTTCGCTCCCCCAGTGGCATGTCGAACGGCATCAAGTTCGACGCGGCGGGAAACATGATCGTCGCCGAGGGGGCCGACTACGGTGGCCGCCGCGTCACCCGCACCGACATGTCGACCGGCAAGACACACATCATCGCCGGGATTTACGAGGGGCGGCCGCTCAACTCGCCGAACGATATCGCGATTGACGAGAAGGGACGGATCTTTTTCAGTGATCCGCGCTACCTAGGACACGAACCGATCGACCAGTCGGTCATGGCGGTCTATCGCATTGATACGGACGGCACCCTGCACCGGGTGGTGACTGACGCGGGGAAGCCGAACGGTGTGGCGATCTCCCCCGATCAAAAGACGCTGTACGTGGTCAGCAACGAGAACGGAACCACCGCGATCGAGCGGCTCGACAAAGGAGGAGCGGCGCAGGCGGACAAAGTGGCGACACCACTTCGCAAGGGACACATGGCACTGA
>JAPLOC010000415.1 GCA_026692825.1 Planctomycetota bacterium
TCCCCAAAACATCTGGCTGTTTTGTTCGCAGGGAGTCGATCCCACGGAACAAAGTCGGTCGGCACCCGAATTCCAGGGAACGGCATTCGCCCATTTCGTGGCGGCGGGCCTCGCCGGCTATGCCGACGTCAAGGCCAACGATGGCAAGGCTAACGGCGATGGCGTCGTCGATCTGGCCGAATTGAGAGAATATGTTTCCACAAATGTCCTTGAATGGAGCAAGAAACAGGCCGCTCAAGCCCAGTCCCCCAAACTGCTGCCAGACACCCGCGATCCGAAAAGGTTGCAATTGCAGCTCGCCGCGTGCCAGCCAAAGTCGGGAACGCCCGCGCCAGGCTGGATCGGAGCGGACTTTGAGGCATATAAGACGGCCGCGCTGGAGCGGCTGGACAGGTTGACCGACAAATGGACGAAGCTCAACGAATTGCGCTCCGGGACCGGTGACCGCCGACTGATTCCACGACTGAGTTCGCAGGACCAGCGATTGAGACGACTGGAGCGGTTGGCGGTGGGCGGGCCGGCATTGGAAAAACAGTTTGGGCAGGAGCTCGACCAGCTCACCGACATCTCTTCATCAAAGGTGGCCGAGGGAATTCGCGCATTGAATCCCCTGAGTCTGCGGGAAATACCCGCTGACGGCCAATTTGCAACAGAGGTTGAGAACTGGACACAGTTCTGGCGGCATCGACTCAACCCGCCCGCCACGGGAGCAGATTCCACGGAATTGAAAGAGCCGAAACTCCCGGAAACCAGCCGCGCACGAGAAGTCGCGTTGTGGAATCTCATTCGCGACGCCCGGGGCAACGAACTGAGCGACATCTGGTCTGGCAAGGCGATTGGTGACGTGCTGAAAGAGGCACCACAAGATCCTGACCAACTGACCGAGCCACTCTATCTGCGCATGCTCCGCACCTGGCTACCGGCGAAGGAATTGGACGTCGAGGGGGGAGGCGATTCCCACCGTGTTGGATGGAACGTGGTTGGGGACTTGCTCCGCAGGCGGGACCGAATCGAGACGTTACTCGAAAATCCACGCGGCCAGTCTTGGCTGCGTCCCCAGGTCGAACGCGCTGACTCGCGGCGACGGAACGCGGAGGACTGGCTGTTCCTCACGACTCGTGGCGATTCCGAAAACAGGGCAGCGGATCAACTGACCGCGGAACTTCTTCGGGAGGAGGAGGAAGTCGTCCGCCTGACGAAGTTGGCCGCGGTGAGAAACACCGCCTTGGAACTGTCGGACACCGCCTGGGTCGAATTCTTCGAGACTGCGGGGCGTGGCCCGCGAACGGCGGAAGAACAGAGCGAGGCCTCCCGAACAGAGCGGGGAAAACGCGTCTCGGGACTGCGAAACCTGAATACGCGCCTGACAGAGATCGAGGGGGATCCCCAGCGCGCGACCGATGATGAATCGCTCAACGCGCTGGATCATGCGATCCAGGCCTGCACGGGGTTCGCAGCGGCGTATCGCAAAACACTCCAGGAGCAGACGGGCGCACCGGTTCAGAAAAACGCGAACGAGGCGGTCGCGGACACCCGGCCCATTCGGGGCGAAGATCGCCGGGATATTGAAAGTTTGTTGCGAACGGGCCGGATCGAAGCGTCGTCCCGCCGCGCTCTGTGGAGTCGCTGGTTCGCGGCGCAACCGAGCGAAAAGAACGCACCTGTTGGAGAGGACTCATCGGCGGAAGACACTCCGGTTCCGGGCACACTCTCGCCGGCCGAAGAGTGGGTGAAGACTGAGATCGAAAGCGGATTGTTTAAGATTCCGGATCCAAACCCGCCGGGCGAGGAAATGTTGACCCGGGCGGGGGCCGCGCTGCGCGCGGAGCTGCTGAGCCGGCTGGAGGCAATCGCCACCAATGATTCTGATCTGGCACCCCAAGACAACGAGACTGTCGCCGGCTATCGAAGACGGCTCGAGGGGATCGAACACCGTTTGCGACTGATGGCCGCCCGCAGGGATTTGGCCTCGGGAGTCAAGTTCATGGAATACTGGGACAAGTTGCAGAATCGTCTGGAGACGACGGATCGGATCGACGCCCGGTTGTTCGCGATCGACCGGATTCTGTGGGATTTTTGGGGGGACGCGATCTGCGTGTCATACCTGCGAGCGGGGGAGCCCTCGGGGGTCGATTTTTCGGCGCGTGCCACCCGGGCACTGGATCACGTCGCGAATTTCAGGGACAAGTTCTTCGTCTCGAAGAAACTTCCTCCTTTCGCGAAGGATTGGGGTCAGCGCGTCCAACTGCGCGATGATCTGAAGTGGTTGAAGCGTCCCGACACCACGCGGCTGGCGATTCTGGAGGCGGAGCGGCAGGGGAGTTCGAGGCATCGACTGGATCGCAACGCGCAAGAAGAGCCGACGCTGGAATTCCGCACAGCGGGCGACGGCGGGTCCAGTCACACGGACTTGGCGGCGCGACTGGCGAAGTTTGAAGGAAGTCGCGCGATGGTGAGTACGTGGAAAGACGATCAGCCAGGTGACCGCTTGGAATTGGCCGATCCCTTCGCCCCCCCCTCGAATCCGACGAAAAGCGCGTTGCCGTTGCCCGAGAGTTTCATTCCGTCTGCCGACGTGGATCTGGCGACCGCGTTTCGAGGACATGCGCATCGCGCGTCGCTTGAAATGCCCAAAACCGCCCGGCAAATGGCGAACTTCGGACGCAGGTCGAGCATCCGCGTGGAACTCGACCCCAGACTCAAGCCAGCGATCATGTTCGTACTGGATTGTTCCAGTTCGATGAGGCGTGCGGATATTGTAGCGGTCGAGGGACAAAGTGGAGTTCCGGACGGTCGACTTGATGTTGCGAGTAGGACTCTGAAGTCACTGTTGGATCTGCTCGATGACGATTGCAAGGCGGGGCTGATCACGTTGGGGAGCGAGTATGGCGGTAAACAGATCGCCCCATCCGTAAAGGATGGAGACTTTAAGACCAAGGTTCCCA
>JAPLOC010000416.1 GCA_026692825.1 Planctomycetota bacterium
CCACCACCACCGCCACCCGACTTGATCCGCCGGGTCGCCAGCAGCAACTCAATCGCCTCGGTCTCCGCCGCGATCGCCTGGGAACCCGTGTTCGGGTTCGCCAGGATGTTCTTGGCGTCGATCATCACCTCCGACACTTTCCGCATCAGTGCGATTTCCTTGCCGAAGAGAACTTCGGATTCAGGAAGATCGCGGATCCGGGCTTCCACCTTGTCGACCCGATCCCGCAGTTCGTCCTGCGTCTTCGAAAGCTGTCCCGCCTGGCTGGCATGCTCCTCGGCGGTGATCGCTTTACGGGCTTGCTCGGCGACACGGGTTTCCTCCCGCAGATTCACTTCCGCTTCCAAAATCTGCAAAACTTCCAGCACGATCGACGGGGGCAGACTGCCGCGCGATTTGCATCCCGGGCAATTCCCCCCCTTGCACGCATCGACCAGATCCTCGGCCCAGCGGTCGAGATTGTCGGACCAGAATTCCGCCTGGGCCATCCCCAAGCCGTTTTCCTTCTTCAGTTCGTCACCCAGTGTCCGCAAGTTGCCGACAATGTCGACTTTCTTCATCTCTTCCAAAACAGTCTTGAACTTCGAGAGCCGACGGCGTTCGAAATACGACTGCATGTCGTCCATGATCGTCGAGACATCCTGGCTGCTCTTTCCTTCCTGCCGGGCCATCTCGTCGAGAACCGTATTCGCCTTCGCGTCGGCGGGAAGTCCCTGTCGGCCAAACGCGCTGCTCACCTGGTCGCCGATTCGGCCAGCGATGTCGTACTGCAACCGCGAGGCGGCTTTCAGTCGCTTCACCAGCGTACTCCCTTCCAGATTCGCCAAAACGCGATTCAACTCTTCCGAGATCTTGTCGAACTCGGCGAGCAGGTCGCGCTGCTCCTCAACCGCTTCATCCAGCGTCTCATCGGCGAGAGGTTGTTTTCCGCCGGGTTTCGACTTGCCACCACCAAGAGTGGTGGTCGCCAGACGCAATGTCGGATTGCTCGGCTTCTTGGGATCGCCCGGCTTCGCGTTGGGATCGTTCGGCTGCTGCTGACTCTCGCGATCGACCACCGACGGCACAGCCGGCTTGGGCTTCTGCGCTTCCTTGGTTCCTGGGGCACCTGGACCGCCCCCTTGTGACTTGTCTTGTCCCGCTTTGGGGGCGGGCTTCGCGGGGGGCGTGTTCGACGCCATTTGCGTCTGGGCCGACTGCTTGAGCAGGTCGGCGACCGACGGCATCCGGTTCCCCGAAATGTCCTTCAAAATCCCCAGCATCTCGGCCCACTTCTCCAAGTGACCGACTCCCAGTTCCGGATTTCGCGCCGCCTGCTTCAGCAGCTCTTCTCCCGCGTTCGCAAGCGCTCCCAGCCGCCGGCCATTCGCCTTCTCGGCTGTCGCCTGCGCGTCCAGCCGACGCCGCGTTTCCGGCTGGTCGAGCTGTTCCGGCGTCATGTTCCGCAACTCTTTATTCGTCTCGTGCAGCGTCATCTCGCGATCGCGCACTTCCAGCGACTGCCGATGCCACTTGTGCAGTTGCTCGGTGATCCAGATCGCATGATCTTCCGGGCTCAACACGTACAACGTGTAGGTGGGCGAATAGACCCGCTCGCGACCGGGGAGATAGTCTTCGACGAACAGCCGCAGTTGAATCAACTGCGGTTCGATTCCCAGCGACTTCGCCGAGAATGCGCCTGCCAACTCCAGCGACTCTTTGTCGGGCGAACCCGCTCCCAGAATCTTCTCTCCCTTGGCGGGCTTTTCGACCGTCTGATTCTCGGCTCCTGTCCACTCCATCCCCACCCGCTTCACACCAAAGTCGTCTTGCGCCCGCAGCTTGAAGTTCAGCGCTTCCGAGTCGAGAACAATCTTCTGACGGGGAAGGTCTTCGCATGCCAGCGAGGGAGCATCATCGTCCCGACCGGTGATCGAGATCACGAACGGTTCGCGACCCGCCAGGCCATGCTGATCCTGCCAGTCGAGCGACACGCGTTGATTCTCGTCGACTGTATACGCCGAGCTGTGAATCGACGCCCCGGTGGGTGCCACCGACGCGCCATCAATCTTGGCCGACGCCAGTTCGCGACTGACTGTCGCGTCGAATTCTACCTGACTCCCTTTGACCAGCGCGACCGACCCGCCACGCAGATCCTTCTGGACCGGCTCGGGACGTTGCAGGTATTCGGGGAGCTTGATCGAAGCCTTCACCGACGTCATCTCGGGCCGAACCATCGGCACCAGTTTCACATACTGCGAATAGTCGCCAATCCGCACCCGCAGTTTGCCTTCGTCGAGTTGCGACGGCAGGTTGAACACATAGTCGGCCTCACGCCGTTTCGCCTCAACCGATGCCTGCTGCCCAAGCTGGGCCGTTCCCAGATCGGGACGCGATTGCGTCTGGTCTTTGAGTGTCGCTGTCAGGGTGAACGGCTCGCCGTGTGGCACGACGATTTCCGGCTTCAGCGGATTGACCGCCGCGAAGGTGTAGCGATCAACGTTGCTCCACGGTGCGAGCAACCGCGCCCAGGCGTTGCCGGCGGCGGCGGGAAAGATCGCTGCCAGCGCAATCGCCCCGGCGGCGAACGTGGCGACGGCGATTCCCCAATGACGGTGTTTGGGGTTCGGGACGGCGGTCGCGAAGTCGCGCTTCCCCGCGTCTCCTGCGACCTGATGGATCGCCGCCTCGCACAATGCGCGCGAGCGATGTTGCTCCAGATCATTGTGGGTCAACTCAATCACGCCCAGCAACTGGTCACCCAGCGAGGGGAACTTGCGGCTCAAAAGTCGCGCGAGCTGCTCCGACCGGCGATGACTCCACACCCAGCGATGGAACGCCACGGGGAACAACGCGCAGCCAATGAGCGAGCCGGCGAAGAGCGCGGTCCGCACCCAGCCCGGAGGATCGGAGAGACGATCGACGACGAACATCGCCAGCCAGGCGGCCAGAATTCCGAAGACCGCGCCGCAACCGGCTTCGATCAGCTTGATCTTCCACACCTGCCGGCGAAAGTCGGCAAGCTGTCCCGTCAGCGACTCAGGAAGTCGCAAACGGTCGTTCGAGGGGGCGACACTCATCGAAAATCTCCAAGGTTGCCGCAAGGGGAAAGGGGGCTGGGGTAGTTTATCAGAGAATTCTGATGGGAACACTCTTTTTTTGACGCACCTCTGTTGTTAGACGCCACAGAGGCTCAAAAAGTGTCAGAGTAGTCCGCTGTTTCTGGTCTGAATCTGGAACTTCATCCGGCGGTCGCCCGTCGAACAATCGGCTTTCGCCTCTTAGAACAACCCAACCACCTTCCTCAAAACCCAAAACAGCGTCAGCAACCCGATCACCACCCCCATGACGGCGGGGTGACTCCACAGTTGCAGACGGCGTTCCGAGGCGGGGGGTTCGGGAAGCTCGGCAAGGTACTGGACAATCTCATCCAGATCTTGGGGGGGAATCACTTTGCCGCGGGTCATGCGGGCGATCTCTTCGAGGACTTCCGGTCGGGCCGGCTTTCCAATCCGTTCGGTCGCGACCCCCTGCACATAAAACGACGCATCGAGCGACGTGCCGGTCTGTTTGCACGAGAGAACCACTTCGTGCCGACCCGGTTCCTGCGGGGTGTAACGGCCGGTGAACAGGCCCCACTCTTCGCCGCCCAAAGAGAGTCGGACGGTCTCGTTCTTTCCCGAAGGAGCGGTGATGCGGGCGGTCACGTCGCCATCCGACAGCGGCTCGCCCCCTTTCTCCATCACATTGGCGCTCAGGGCGAGCGACTGCCGAAGTTGCGGTTGATCGGGAGAGTAAAACAGCCGCATGGTCTCCCCTTTGGCCATGTTCCGCTGATAGGCCATCCATCGGACCACCTGACCCCAGAACCGATAATGGTACCGGTCTTCGACCCCTTTGCGCCAGCGCCAGGCCCCATCGGTCCCCATGAACAAGACTTTGCCCGCGCCGAAAGTGCGGGTCACCAGCAACGGCAGCCGGCCAAATTCGTTCGATGCGTCTTTGTGAACGCACAACACTTCGGTTCCCGCCTTCGCCTTCGAGACGGGAGCGTACCACTGAAAGCCGGGAAGTCCTTCCCAGACCTCAATGTTGTCGTCTTGGGTGTCGGCCAGTCGCGTCAACAGACTCCGGCGGCCCAGTTCGGTCAGTTCAAAATGGCTTGGAGTCCGGGATCCCCAACCCTGAGGCTGCCCTTCGTCCATCACCACGGGGCACAATTCCCCCAGTTCGGTCTCCAAAAGCGAAAACTGTCGTCCCTGCAAACCGGGCATGAAGACCAGTCCGCTTGCCTGCTGTTCGACGAGTCCTTTGAGCAGCCGGCATTGCTCGGGGGTCAACTGCCCGTCGTCGAGACCGACGTCGCCCAGAAAGACCACGTCGAACTTGGAAAGCTCGTCGAGGCCGGCGGGGAATTGCTTGATGTAGTCTTTGTTGCCCCCCCCCACCTTTGACAAGCCGGGGTGGAACAGCAGGCACGAGACTTCGACCCCCGGATCGCGCGACAGGGCGTTTCGCAGATAACGGTATTCCCACCGGGGAACCGACTCGACCACCAGCACCCGTAGTTTTTCTTCGCGGATCGAAATGGGGGCCGACAGGCTGTTGTTCTCGTCCAGCAGTTCGTCGGCCTGTTTGGGAATCGTCAACGTGACGGTCAAATCCCCCACCGCTTTAGGCTTCCAGGTCAACCAGTCGCTGGTCCGACCCATCGCCGCCACGCGCACGTCCTTGGTCACCTCTTCCCCGTCAGACGATTTGAACACCACCGTCGTCATGTAATCGCGGGGAAGGGAACTTTCGATTGTGAACGGAATCCGGACCGATTTCCCCGCGATGCCGAACGTGGGGACATCCAGATTCAACAG
>JAPLOC010000417.1 GCA_026692825.1 Planctomycetota bacterium
ATCCCAGGATCGCGGGAATCGCACCGATCCACAGCAGGTAAATCAGTTGAATCATCCACTCCCGCCAATTCGGGTCGGGCCATTCGACAATCTTGTCTTGCCCCGCCGCCGTCGCCTCGACCACGCACAGAAAATTCGAAGCGGCGTAGGAACAGCTCCAGAATCCAATCCAGATGAGGGGGAGCGCGAAAAACGCCAGCACCAAGCCGAACATCGATTGCGCATATTGGCTGGCGACCGTCTGCATGGTCGCCAGAACGCAAAGCAGCACGAGCCAGCCAAAACTCTGGTACAGCCACCGCACCACCGAGTTCCGTCGCCAGGGGAATTCAAACACGCCGGTGAGAAATGTGTACCGTGGCGGCAGGGGGACCGCTTCGACCCGAACCGCGCTCAACTGATCGAACACGGTCGCCCGACTGCGCGGTTCGTCCTCGACCGGCTCGGGGGGACGTGGCGTTGGTTTTGGTGCCGACTCCAGCGACGACTGTGACGGGCGACGCGGTTTGGTGTCGACCCGGGTCACGGGAGGATCGGCCGCATCCCGTGCAGGCACCTGCACGAACGCGCCGCACTCCGGACAGTTGATTCGCTTGGGACGCTCTTCCAACCGGGTGCCGACCAGTTTCTTGCACTGCGGACACGGGATCTTTGTCGCAAACCGGGCGGGGAGTCGTTCTCCGACCGGGGGAGCGACCGTGGGCCGGGGGACCGGGGGCGGTTCCGGCGGGGCCGTGACTCCGTAGTCGCCGATTTCGTCGGGGGATCGGTGTCGGACACGCGGATAGAGAACCTGTACCTGAGTTCGCGAAGGAACGGTCACTTCGCGTTCGCAATACGGGCATGCGACCTGCCGTGGTGCGTCGTGCGCCTCCAATTCCATCAACTCATGGCAGATCGCGCACGTCAGCTTGACCAGCACGACCTCCTGCTCGTCGTTCGCCTCACTCATTCCGCCGGTTGTCCTTCCGCTGACTCGCCGTCGTACAGTTTCGCCAGTTCCAGCAACAACGGCTCGATCTGATTCAGATAGTCGGACTCCTCCAATTTGTCTTTACGTCCGCGGAGTTTCGCGAGTTGTCGTTCGAGTTGATCCCGTCGCGCGCGCCGCTCGGCCGGCAGTTGCTGTTCCGACGCGCTGCGAATCAGGTGCCACTGATTGGCCCACAGTCCGTCGGGCGTCACTCCGTTTTTCGCCGTCTTGACCGCGACCACTCCCTCAAACCAATCGGGGGGGGTTCCGAGCCGATCGCCGTTGTCGTCGAGCAACGCGTGTTCGGTGGCCAGTCGACCTTCTCCTTCGTAGAACTCGCGAACCCGGGCGGCGGCGAACAGAAACGCTTCCAACAGCGAGGTCTGTTCGTCTTTGTCGAGGTCGGCCTGAGTGTCGAGCAGCGCGGCGGAAACGTAGTCACCAAATCGGGCGTAGTTGTGTTCACTGCCACTGCGGGTCGCCGACACGACAATCCGGTTTGGTCCCGACAGCGCATTCACGAACGGCCCGCTGCAACTGGCGCAGTTGACGACCGCAACCGGCCGATCGAGCGGCCGAAGCCAATTCGCCAGCTCGTTCGCGCTCACATCCTCACCTCGCAGGTTGAATCGGGTGGTTTTGCTGTCGAAGGTGCCGTGGCCAATCAGCACCAGCCACAGGGGCGCGGTCCCCTCGCCAACGAGTTCGGTCAGTTTCCCGCGCAGCGCCTCGCGGTCGGCGGCTCCCTCTCCCTTCCCCTCCAGCCCGATCGCGGTGAACTGCGCCTGGCCCCGGTCAGCCGCCTGTCGCCAGCGGTCGGCCCATTGCGCGAATGGCACACTGTATTCCGTCGCCCCCGCCGCCCCTACGACAACCACCACATGCGCCGGTGGCTCGGGGGCGAACAGCAGGCTGAGACCGAGTGTGAACGAGACGATGTTCATGGCAACCCCTTCCAGCGGCGCAGTCCCCATTCCCCCACGAGGCAACAGACCGCCAAGGCGAACACCGGCCAGCGATCCCAGAGGGGATAGGTCCAGGTTTCCACAATC
>JAPLOC010000418.1 GCA_026692825.1 Planctomycetota bacterium
AGCAGCACTTTCAGCGACGTGGCGGCGACCCCCAGGGCGATACCGATCATGATCGCCCGTTGGCCGGCGGTGTTGAAGACTCCCATGATGATCGTCGTCAGGCCGGGGATCGAAAACGCGGAGTACTCGTCGGGAACCTGAGCCGTCAACACCGTCCCCGCGTAGGTTCTCCCCAACAGCACGACGAACGCGGTCAGAAGCAACAGGGTCGCCTCGGCGTTTTTCAAACGGAACGCCCGAAACGCCGCCGACGCGACGTAAAACGCCAACAGAGCGAACATCGTCGCTACCAATGGATTGTAGGCGTATTCAAACAGCCACCACTCGGCACTCCCTTCAGCCTGGTACGATCCCGCCCAGGGATGCTGGGGGTCTTCCACCGGAACCCCAACCTTCAGCAACCCGACTCCCAGCGTGATCACAAAACTGACGAGGGTGACGGCCGCGTATCCCCAACCGGCCTGGCGGGCAGAGATTTTTTGCAGGTTTTGCAGGCAGAGGTTGGCACCTCCCAAAATGAATGCGACGGCGGCCAGCACTTCGAACCACTGCCCGATGGCATCCTGCCACGATTGGGCCGCCGGTATGAAGTAGGCGGCGATCACCACACTTCCCGCGATGGCGGCGATGAGCCAGGGGATGGTACTTTTCATGCGGTCTTAGTCCCCCCCCAGACATGTGGACATGAGAAACTTCAACCACTCGCTTGGGCCGACAGAGTCGGGTCGCAAGACAACCGCCGTTTTCAGCAGACACCCCAAAACCAACACCGCCGCCGCCAGCACTTTTCCCGCGTCTTGCCCTTTAAGGCTCCCCAGTTGCTGTGGCTCGCGCGTGAGATAAGCCGACGCGGCGAACAGTTCCTCACCAATCAGGGTGTAGTCGCAACCTGCGACGAAAAACGGCAATTGAGTCGCTTCCGAGGTTCCCGCAATTTGAATCGCCCCCACGGAATTTCCCGTTTCGGCCAGAATCAGAGACTCGGCGTAGAATATCCCCGCGTAGAAACAGGCGGCGGGGCGTTCGCGCACCATGTAACCGGTGATGTGGGCGACGAATGCGAACTGCTCGTTGGTGACGTAATAGATGTTGTTCGGGTTGTAGGCGTCGGACCGGTCGGCGGCGAGATACGCAGCCGCGACTGCCTCCTGAGCCGCCGTCATCACCAGGGAACGGGCCGTTGGCACGACAATCTCGGCATCGTAGTCGGCGGCAGTCTCGGCCACATGCGACAGAATCGCCACACCGGCCACGGTCGCGATCTCATTCATGTCTTCAATGCCGGTGATGAACAAACACGGACGCCCCATCTCGGTGGCGCGGCCGACCGCCTCCCGCAATGACGGCGAAACTCGTGCGACTGTTGTCGAACCACTGCCGAACGGCACGTGTTTCACCAGAGGTTTCCACCGGTGGGCTGACGGAATCATCGACGGCGATCGCGACCGCCGAATAACGATACGCGGCCGACGGCCGGCAGCGTCGGTCGGTGTATTGCGCGACGCCGTAGGGAACTTCGAACGATTCGAGAACCGCCTCATCAGGCAACGGTTTGTCGACCAGGGTTCGATCGATGCGGTAGGCGCGAATCCGACGGGGTTTGATATCGGGATTGTCATCCCCGGATAAAGTCCACTTCAAATCGATTGCGTTGCCGTTGTCACCCGGGTGGTCGGCGGCGACCAGATTGCTCGGCGGGGCTGGCCCCTCTCCTGCCGGCTGAGCGACCGCGCGTGCCGTCGTCCAGATCAGGCAGAAGCTGCCAGCGAGGATCCACAGGGCGTAACGGCAGGTCACGAGGCGATTACTCTTCGATGAGTTCAACATTCGCCCGGGGAACCAGCACGAGGTCTCCCGCGGCCGTGCGCACTTCCAAAACCCGAGCCCGGGAACCCGACGCGAGAACGGTCGGTTCGGGGGGGAGTCGGGCGACGGTGCCGATCGTACCAAAGTACGGATCGCGAATGATACGGACGAACGCCCCCAGCGACAGAGGCCGACCGACCGGGGGTTCCGACGCGACGTGGCTGATTTCTCTGGCACCCCAGGGGATGGCAATTTCGGGCCGGAGGACGCCAGCCCGAATCTGGGTCGCGCCGTTGCACGCCGCTTCGGCTCCGGCACGGGATTTGAGCAGCGACCAGGTTCGGTCGGCCATCGCGACGTCGCCAAACCCTTCCGTGATAATCAGGGTGAGTCCGACCCGCTCGGAACCGGTCGTAGCGACTCCCAGGTCGTATCCCAGGAAATCGCGGAGATCCTGGTCGTCGATGCCGCCGGTGATGATGGCTGAGCATCCCAAGGCGCGTGCCCGAGCCAGCGCCAGGGCGGTGACTCTCCCGCCACCAACGACAATCGCGCCGGCACAGTCGGGAGACAAATTCGACTCGTTCAGTTCCTCGCGGGGTGATGCGCAGACCGACTGTATCGGGCCATACGCTTCGCCACCGATCCCGAAAATCCCCTGGATGAATGTTGCCTCGGCTTCAATCACCGCCCCTTCCTGCGGCAGCACTTCGACGACCGTGCCAGCGAGAAACGCGGCGACGCGCACCGGGCGGGAGGGACCGCGCAGCATCACTTGGCCGGTCACGCGCGAAATCGCCTCGACCGTGCCGTCCACCGGCGAAACGCAATGGCGTTTGAACCAGCCGAAGATCCCAGAGGATTCCGCGAGCTTTTCGCCGATGTTGACCAAGGCCCCGACCGGATGCTGCGCCATCACCCGGGCCACTTCGTCTCCCGAGATTCCAAGCAGATGCGCCACGTTGACGGGAGTGATCGCCCCGGGGAGATCGGTCTGTGCGACGGCGGACTGAGCCGCGACTGTGTCCCCCACCCGCACCAGAACCGTCCCGGCGATCGGAAGCGCCCGTCGGCAACGATGCCGGCAGCGGTGCAGAACCTTGAGTCCAGGGGCGTACGCGTTCATGGTGACTATATCCCCCCGGCGGCTGATGGTGACAAACGACGCCGGAATGGAAACCGGTGGATTTCAATCCAGCAATCAGCGAAAATGGGAATCTATCCACGGAAAGAGATTCCGGTGGGGGCGTGGTTTGGTGCCTGCGCCAACATTTTGACCCGCTGGGCAGTAGTGAGATGCGTCGGGCTGGAAGTCCGAATTTCCGAGAGTCCCCCGCCGGCCCCCCAGTCCTTGATCCGCCCTGCCCCGAGGTTTTCCCGTGATGCTCCGTCAGACACTGTCGCAACGCTGGAGCAGCCTGCTGGGATTGGCACTCCTGGTGGCGGTGTTGCTGCACTTCGCGATCCCGCAGATCGCGTATCGTGTCGCCCGGCACATTGAAGAAGGGCGTCAGGACGGGCTGTACCAGCTTCAACTGCGCGAGGCCCAACGGCAGGACGAAAACCAGCTTGTTGAACTCTTGCGGATCAGCCAGGAAATCGGGAATTCCATTGTGCGGATCTATGCCCCCGGCGAGGAAGGGGAGTTCGGACGGCCCCTGGGTTTCGGGGTCATTGTCGATTCCCGCGCGCTGGCGGTCACGTCGCTGACTCTCGTAGAAGGGATGAATGAGATTCCCCTGCGATTCGCCGACCTGAAAGAACCGATTATCGCTCATCTGGTCGCGTCGGATGAACTGGCCGATCTGGCGCTGTTGGAATTCCCCCCTCCGGTCGAGGCACGCATTGCAATTCGCCAGATCGCCCGGGAGATGCCGAAACTCGGGCAGCCTGTTCTCGCCCTGGGGGACGTCGCCGACCGCCGCGATACGTTGCGGTTTGGGATTGTCTTGGGACGCGGCACGCAAAACACCCGCGTCTGCGTCCACGAAATCGACCTGATTGGGACCAATGTGGCGACCGATTCCAATATCGGCAGTCCGCTCATGAACACTCACGGCGAGATCCTGGGAATCTGTATCGCCGAGCGGGCCGCGGAGAATGGGAAGCGGGGTTACGTACTCCCCGCCCGCGTCGCGAATCAGGCGATTGGCGACTTTCACAAGTTTGGCCGGGCGCGGCATGGCTGGATTGGCGCGTTTGTCCATGCCGATGTTGTGCCGGGCCAGGGGGCGGTCGAGACGCGCGTGGCCCATATCGATTATGTCGTTCCGGGTTCTCCCGCCGAAAAAGCGGGTTTACGGGCCGGCGATGACGTGATGCTGATGACGCAGCACCTTCCGGTGGTGGGGATTCCCGATCTGCAGCGACTGATTCTGTCGACCTTTCCTCCCGAAGTGCTGCGGTTGAGCGTGCTGCGAGGCAATTCGTTTGAAGTCGTCACGGTTCCCGTGGAGATGCAGCCCCTGCTCGCCCCTTCGCTTCCCGGTGAACGGGAATGGGATCTCACGATCTTTTGCCCGCAGGAACCGCCAAAAATCGACCCCGATGAAATCCAGCCGGGAGTCTGGTTGCAGGTCGTGGGGCGTCGACTGCAGGAATTGGGTGTCGAGCGCGGGGATGCGATCGTGGGAATCAATGGAGTTCCGACGCCCAATCTGGAGTGTTACTGCCGGCAGGCGGCACTGGCCGTTTCGAGCAGGCAAACCGTCCGGCTGGAAGTTCTGACCCACGGCCAGACGATCCCGCACACGGTGGAACTGGTGGCGGGCCGCCAGGCAACATCAGATTAGGTGATCGACGCGGCGAGAATTGCGTTACCGAACCGGAACTTCGCCAGTTGAAATTCAGTCCGCTGATCGCCTGTCGGCGACCTCTCAGGCGGGATCGATGAATTCGACACCTTGTGCCGGCGATTTGACTCCTTCAATCCGAGCGTTCTGGTCGTTTTCCGTCAGTTTTGTGTTCCGAAATCGCAACCCGTCGACCCAGTCTTCCGCATGAACTCCAATTTCGAATCCCGATATGTCGGCCTGGTCGAATTTCGCCTGTGTGATCGCGACGGCGTAGATTCCCTGTGATTTTCTGCCTGAACCCCGCAGCGTGAGATTCCGAAACACCGGCTGGTCAATGCCGGGGCTGGTCGGATCCCGAACCACGTCGTAACCATAATCACGCCGGGCCCGCCACACATTGTCCGCCAGACCGTTGATCGCCAATCCAAACAGAAACGCCCGCTCAATCACGACTCCATCAATCAGATACTCCTGATGCGCGCGGTTGCGCAAATCGTCTCGGGCGAACTCATAGCCCAGGTCACCGCCGAAGATCGCGATCGCCGATGCGGCCGCCTCCACTTTCAAATCGCGAATGGTGATGTTGTGACACGCCGAGCAACGCACCCCCGCGTCATTCCCATCCTGATTCCGGGTCAACCGGCCCACGCGCACGCCCTCGATCAGGATGTCGTGTGGGTGAGTCGAATAGATCTGTCCTTGTTCCCAGAGTCGCCGCATGCGACTGAGCTGTCGATCCTCCGAAGTGATTGGACCCACACTGCCCCAGTCGAGCCCGACTCCCAGCAGCGCCCGGGGCGAATCTTTTATGGTTACGTTTCGGACCACGCCGAACGCGGCCTCTGACATGAACTGGATCGCGGCAGCCGCAAAGGGCTGGTCGATTGTCAGCTCTTGGATGGCGAAATGTTTGACTTGGGAAAACTGTCCGGGGACGTCGGTTGTTCCTCCGTCTCCATAGGCCGCCCCCACGCTCACTCCGCTGTGCCAGCACGCTTGCGACCCCTTCCCTTCGCTGGTCACGACACGGATTTCACCCTGGAGAATCGCCGAGTCGTTCGAGAGGCGTACCCCGTAACTGTTGGACTTCAATTCCAACAGCAGCGTCGATTGATTGAGGTCCAGCCGCACTCCTTCAGGAACCAGCAGCGCATGGATCGACTTTTCGTTCGCCGGTCCCACGGGGTCTTCCCGAACAGGAAGTGTCAGCGTCATCGGACGGACAATTCGCACGGTAGCTCCGGTTCCCGCACGCCGCGACAGGAAAGCTTGCAGCTCGGCACCGTCACGCGGAGCGACCACGACCACTTTGCCGGAACCCGGGCCGGGACCGGACACTGGCCGCTCAAGCGGAACTCCGACCACCTTTCGGCCAATTTGTGTGGCGACCAGTCCGGCACTGGCCGACAGGAACTGCCGACGATTGAGGTTGCGCATGCGGATTCCAATCGGTCATGGCGAACAGGTTCGTTTCGCCGAGCGTGAAACAGGTTCCGTGATGTTCATAAGACGACGAATGTCTCATTTCCCGCCCCGCTGAGAATCGTCCGCAGGAGTGTCGACTGTTTTGGCGGTCGTCTTCGGTGGGGCATCGCCGCCGGTCGGCTCATATCCAAGATACAGTCAAGTCGCCGGGGGGAGAATCCTGGCATCCAGACCGCGGCGTCGTAGGAACGCCGTCCGCCAAAGGGCGCTACGACGTCCTTTTGTCGCGACGACGCTCCTGCGGCGTCGCGCCCGACGGCGCAGCCGGCGGATAGGTCGGTAAGCGTCACCCGTCTTTTGACTTCAACGTCGTGCGAGCAGGCGTTTCCGATGCGGCGTTGTAATCTGTCTCCACTTGCCTCTGCCGAAGATGTCGAGACCGCGGCGTCGTAGGAACGCCGTCCGCCACATGTCGCGACGACGCTCCTGCGGCGTCGCGCCCGACGGCGCAGCCGGCGGACAGGTCGGCAAACGTGACCCGTCATTTGACTTCAACGTTGCGCGGGAAGGCGTTCCCGATACGTCGTTTCAATCTGTCTCCACTTGTCTCTGCCGAAGATGTCCAGACCGCGGCGTCGTAGGAACGCCGTCCGCCACATTGTCGGGTTGACAGAAGGCGGCGGATGCGGCCGGTCACGGCGCGATCGATTTGCGCGTCCCAGTTCGGTTTCACAGGTGGGTGGCATCCTCCAGGTAATGAATTGAGAAGTTGGATGCCCGTCGTTGCGCTCCGAGCTGTCTGGACAAGGTCTGAGTTCATTGGGACGAATCACCGTTCGTCTCGAACAAGTCCACCCGAACCGTCCATTCAACGAATTGATGATTTTCACTGGAGCATGAATCCGATGGCCAAGGCGGCGACGGCTCCCCTCAATCTCACTCTGAATTTATCCATGCAGCCGCAGTTGCAGAAGAACTGGTGCTGGGCGGCGACTTCGACGAGTACGTCGATCTACTATGATCCCAAGAGCCGGTGGACGCAGTGCAAGGTCGCCAATGCGGAATTGAATCTGACGTCGTGCTGCAAAACCGGCAACTCGGCGGACTGCGACCGGCAATGGCAACTGGACAAGGAACCGGAACATGGACGCATTCCTACAAGACAAAGCCGTAACTGAGGTCCGATCATGCCGCTGATCACAAAAAAGCCGCCAAAAACTGTCGGCACGCTTGCCAAAGCCGCAGTGAGGGACGCATTCTCTCCCTCCACGCTCGGGGGCCGCGCGAATGCGTCGGTTACTGCGACACCAACCCTGTCGGAACCGCATCCCGTGTACAACCTCGGACTCGATGAGGTCGTGAAAGGGGATAAGGCGAACCTGAAAGCGGCACGGCAGACCGGTTGGCGGTATCTGGTTGTGCATGGTACCGACGTCGTGGCCGCGACTGAGGTGCACCAGTCGTCAGCGCGAGGCGTGGCGACGTTTTCGAACATCAGCGAGGGCTCATTCGCGGAAGGGAGCGGTGCCGCGATCGCGGCCGCCAAAGATCTTCCTGGTTTGGAAGCGCATGACTTCGAGTTGCGCCTGTTGCGGATTCCCGCCTTA
>JAPLOC010000419.1 GCA_026692825.1 Planctomycetota bacterium
GTTGGGGGAAATGCACCGGGCTACTCCGTAGCGATTTGGGTCGCCAGCGAGAAATTCTTGATCTCGGCCTGGTGGCAGATCGCCAGAATCTCGGCGATTTGCTGGAAATTGGCCTGGCCATCGCCCCGAACCAACACCGACTGGTCGGAGTATCGCCCCCGGGCCTCGGCAAGAAGAGTCAGCAGCGCTTCGCGCGACAATTCTTCCCGATTCACAATGATGTGTCCGTCGGCGAAGACGTTGACGATGATTTCGTCGGGCAGGCCCGTGAGAGGCTGGGCCGCCGACACCTGAGGCAACTGCACGTCAAACTGCCGTTCGAGGTCGGCGAACCGGGTACCGACCATGAAAAAGATCAGCAGGTTGAACACCACGTCGATCATCGGCGTGAGGTTCATCTGAGGCTCTTCGAGGGGCTGGATCTTGAGTGGCATGGGAAGTCCTCAAGTCGCTTTGGTGGCTGGTGAGGTATGGATCCCCTTCGGACGCGGTGGCGAACCGCGGGGAGGGACCGCAGCCTGTTCGACCAGCCCTTCCGCCGAGATCAGGTCGACCACTTTTTGCGAGACGGAGTCCATCTCCATGACCAGCGCGTCGATTCGGCCGGCGAAGTACATGTAGACCAGCATCGCCGGGATCGCCACGGTAAGCCCGAACGCGGTGGTGAGCAACGCCACACCGATTCCGCCTGCGAGCTGTTCCGACTTACCCATCGCCGAGCTGGTGGCGATCTGATTGAAGCACATGATCATGCCAAACACGGTTCCCAACAGCCCCAGCAATGGAGTGATCGTGGAAACCCCGTTCAAAATTCGCAGGTGTTTGCGCAGATGGCCAACCTGACGTTCGCCCCCATCAATGATCGCCTGTTCGACTTCCACGCTTGGCTTGCCCCATTTGCGCACGCCATGCAGAAAGACGTCGGCAATCGGGCTGCCGTTCTTCAGGCAGAGTTCAATCGCCTCATTCCGATCGAGCTGTCCCTGTTCCAAATGTTCGATGAAGCGGTCGACAAAATCGCGGGGAATCACCCGGCGGCGACGCAGCACCACCATGCGTTCGATGGCGAAGGTGAACGCGACGATCGAACAGAGAGCGATCGGCCACATGACCCAACCGCCGGCGACGAACATTTCCGACAGCCGGGTGGGAATTGACCCCAGGTCGGCAGAGGCATCAAGGATCGCCAGTCCTGGCTTCTGCGCCGGCGTATCGGGAGCCGCTGGTTCGCGCAGCCCATCCGTCGACGATTCCCCGGGCGGGTCGGCGTCATCCTGCCAGGCGAATGCGGGAGCCGCCAGCGACATCGTCGCGAAGAGCAGCGTCGTACACGCCAGCGCAGTTCGCCAACGCGGTCGAAAGAACGATTCGCGACGGTCACCAGAGAGTGAATTCAGCATGGATGGGGCGGTTTCAGGCAGAGACGAAGTGTTCACGGTTTCCCCGTGGCGGCGGTTTTGCGAACCGCGGTGAGGCGGTCTTTCGCTTTCGGAGCGAATTCGCTGTCCGGGAAATTCGCCAGTAGACGCGTGTAGGTCTTCCGCGCGCCGGCGGCATCCTTCAGTGATTCCTGGCAAGTGCCGGCGTGGTACAACGCCGCCGACTGCCAGTACGGATACTCGTATCCAATTTCGACCTTCAGGTACTCGTCGAGTGCCGTGTCGAAGTTCTGCTCGAGCAGGTACGTTTCCGCCAGCAGAAACTGCGATCGGGCGGCGGTTTCGGTCTTACGGCCGTGTTTGTCATCGATCACCTTCTGGAACCAGCGGCGGGCGTCGGCGAACCGGGCCTGATTCTTGAGCGCTTTTCCCTGGATCTCGTAAGCCTGATACAAAAGCGGGGACTGGGGATCCCATTCCTGCATCTCGGCGATCACCGCCTGGGCTTTGTCGTACGCCTTCTCTCGCAAATGACATTCGGCGAGTCGAACAAAAACTTTACCGAACCACGGACGATTCGCGACTGCCGCGTCGGTTTTCAGACCGCGTAACCGTTCCAACCGCACCACAGCGGCTGCGTAGTCCTGCTGCTGAAAGTCGGCTTCGGCGCGCGCCAGTTCGGCTTCGTGACGATAGGTTCCTTCCGGAAACCGCTGCGTCGACTGGTCACAGAGCTGTTTCAATTCGTTCCAGTCCTGCAGTTCCTGCGCGATGTTTTGCAGTTGATACAGAGCTCGTTCGGCGGATTTTTTGTCGGCGGTTGGTGCGTTGGCGATTTCGAGGAACTGTGTGCGGGCGACTTTCGGTCGGTCGGCGATCAGTTCGCTCTCCGCCAGAATCAGTTTCGCGTTCCAGGCCAGCGGGCTGGCGGTGTATTCCGACGCGAGTCGACGAAACAGTTCGTCGGCCCGTTCGAAACGCTGGGCGTCGTAGTGTTCGGTCGCCCATTCATCAAGCGCCCGATCCGCCCGGGAGTTCTTGGGAAAACGCTGGAGCAGCGCGACGTACGCGGCATCGGCGGCTTCCGCTTCATTCAATTCGAACAACAGCCGGGCGGCCCGCCAGCCCGACTGAAACGTGTGGTCCGATTCTCCCGCCTGCTGAAAGGCGGCCGCGTAGGCTTGCTGCGCTTCGCGCTTCTTGCCGAGCGCCGCCAGCGACTGCCCGACCATGAACCCCGCTTCCGGGGCGAGAGGCTGATCGGGATAGTCGGTCAGCAGCTTGCGAAACGCCGCGACCGCATCGGCGTGCTTCTTCTGTTGCGACCGGCTCCATCCCAGTTCGGCCAGCGCCTGCGACCTGCGAACCGGATCCTGCGAGACGCCGGCGAGTTCTTCATTCAACGACTCGGCGAGCGGGTAGTCTTCCTTCGCATAGGCGATACCGGCGACTTCCAACAGCGCGACTTCCCGCTCGGGGTGTTTGGCGAACTGCTTGGCCATTGTCTGCAACGCGGCGACCGAATCTTGTTTATCACCCGAAATCGCGGACGCCACCGCGGAGAGGTACCACGCCTGAGCCGCCAGCGAACCTTTCGGAGCGAGAGCGAGATAACGCGTCGCGTCTTCGCGGGCGGCGCGACAGTCGGTGGCAATCTCCTCGCTGTCGGCGGGGCTGGGTTGTTTGGGGGCAGCCGCCCGCGACCGGGCGCGGGCCAGTTCCAGGTGGGCGACCCCGCGCTGCAGCAAGACATCGACAAAGTCCCCCGGAACTTTGTCCA
>JAPLOC010000420.1 GCA_026692825.1 Planctomycetota bacterium
CGATCCCGCAGAACCAGATCCCCGTTCGAATCGACCTCCAGCCACAGGTCGAGTTCTTCACTCGCAATGCGTCCCAGGGAGTCGGGTTGAATCTTGCGGTATCGCCCCGAGCTGAGCCGGTATCCGCAAATCGGCGGATCGAGGTAGTCTCCCGTCGGGTCGTATTGAAAGTACTCGGGAATTCCCAAGCTGGAATACAATTTCGGTTTTTCGCGAGTGTCTTTGCCGCGGGTGGAATGAGACGTCGTTTCCAGCACCATGTTGGGAACTTTGCCTTCTTCCCAGAGCTTGTAGATCCCCCGACGTCCCGGATCGATCCCTTTCACAACAAACGCATCGGGCACGACAAACCGGCGTGGATCCCCGTCGACGTAATACAGCAGGAGATCCCCGGTCACGTACACCTGCTGCCCGGCATACCGATGCTTGAGCAGTTGAATGATTCGCATCATCCAATCGCGATGCAGGTCCGATTCCCCCATCGGTTTTCCATCTGACTCGGGATAGTCGATCTCAATGACCGCGTGATCGGTACTCATGGGTCGTTCTCAGCCTCTCAGCCGAAAAGCAGGTGTCGGTGGGAAATGCGATCTTCCCTGCACTTGAGTCTACCTTCCGCCTGACGGGAATCAATAGCGTGACCCGAAGCGAAATTGACACTGCTTCGCCATTTACATCGCCCCCGCTAAAATACGAGTCCGCGACCCAGCGCCTGGAATTTCAGCGTTGTCCAAGATTCGTCACTCGAAAGCCGCTCCCCGTCATGAGCTACCAGATGGTTCTTTGGGACTTTGACGGCACGCTCGCCGACACCTGGGCCTGTGGACTCCGTGTCATTAACGAAATCGCCCTTCGCCACAACCTGCCGCAGATCACCGATGTCTCAGCGGCCCGGCGGTTGACCACCCGCGAATTCCTGGGCAAACTCGGAATCTCGTGGTTCAAGCTCCCCATGATCGTCCGCGAGTGGCACGCTGGCATGAAGTCGCAAATGGACAGCGTCGAATTCTATCCGGGAATCGTCGAGGTGCTGCGATCCCTGCGTGATCAACAACGCGTCGTCGGAATTCTCTCGTCCAATTCCGTCGAGAACATCCAGATCTTCCTCCGCCATCACCAGGCGCAGGATTTGTTTCAATTCGTCGAATCGTCGCCGAGACTTTTTGGCAAAGCGCGTGCCATTCGCAGAATCGTCAAGCGGGTATCTCTCAAAGAATCCGCTGTGTTGTACGTGGGGGACGAGGTCCGCGACGTGCAGGCGGCGGCGAAAGCGGGAGTTGACTGCGCCGCCGTTTCCTGGGGACTGCACGAACCCGCGTTTCTCATTCAGCACTCCCCGACGCATCTGGTCGATCGCGCTGACCAGATTCCGCTTCTCGCTCCCTCACCCCGCACGTGACAACGACTCAACCTGTGGCCAGGGGTTCCAGCCAGCCTCGCAAATCGTGGCTGTACTCGCTCGCCAGATTGACCGACACCAGTTCTCGATGGAACTCGGCGGCACCGTCGTGTCCCACGTCGGCCGCTTGGGCGCTCGCGAATCGTTGCGACGGATCGGTCGCGATCATCCGCTGGCACAGCGTCATCAGCAGTTCGCTGCTGGTCACCTCGGCGGGGAGCAGTTCGGGTAGACGACGCTCGAGTTCGTGCTTTGACTTCACGAGTTCCGGATACGACGCCATCGTTCCAAACGGAAATTGTCCCGAAAGCATCTCGATCAGCACGTAGCCCAGGCTCGCCAGATCGGACCGAGGGGTGCTGCTTCCCCCCTGAAGCACTTCCGGAGCCGCGTACGCGGGGGACCAAACGTGCCGAACCGTGGTTTGTCGCAAGTCAACCGCCGACCCGATATCGATCAGTTTCGCGTTCCCCATTCGCGTGAGCATGATGTTCGCCGGCTTGATGTCGCCGTGTACCAGCCCCGCGCGGTGCAGCGTCGCCAGGCCGGCGAGACAATCCCGCAGAATCGAGATCGCCACCCCCGGTTTCAGCCGCGACTGCGTCACACCGCTTGTCAGAATCACACGCTGCACGTACTCCAGTCGCTCCGCATCGAGACGCTCGCGTGTCAGATCGAGCATCTGCGACTTCAGCAGTTCCTTAAGGTCATAACCGTCCAGCCACTCCATCTCCATCAGTCGCAAGCCGTCGTGAACGACAAAGTCGTGGATGTCGACGATATTGTCCGACTGCAACAGCGCGACCCGGCCACACGCCTTGCCGACGAGCGCCATATCCTCTTCATACGCCTTGCGGCTCGGATACGGTTCGGGAGAAAACACCTTGAGCGCCACGGGACGGGCGAAACCGTCGGCCCCCTCGCGCGACGCGAGGTACACCGCCCCCTGCCCCCCTGCTCCCAGCAACTTTTGCTTTTTGTACCGGCGATCCCAATTCAACTCTTCGACCCAGGTGATCTCTTCGTAGCGGGCGAACAATGCCTGCTTGTCGGGATCGGTGAGGCCGCCGAGCGGAATCGGTCCTTTGTACGCGACAGTGGATTTCATGAAGCCCTGGGGAATTTCGGATGAGCGCCGGACAGTCGGAGAATTATAGCCGATCCGTCCGTCTGGGGGCGACCTTTTTTCAACCGCCCGCGTGGAAGTCAAGTTGGGTGCCACTGCCAGCGAGCGTAGCGAGTCGGCCGTGCGAACGTCGACGGACATGTCGGTTGGAGTTGGGGTGATTCCACCCCGGAAGCGGACCGTTGCTTTTTCCCCCCGACTAACGAATCAGGCGCTCAGCACCCCGTTCCAGCAAGTCTTCCGCGAGTTCCCGGCCAATCGACTCGGCAGCGCTTTCCGGTCCCCGCAATTCGGCATGCAACCGCTCGCGACCATCCGCGCTCAACACCACCCCCTCCAGAACCAATTCTCCCATCTGGCGGTGCGTCGCCGCCCCGACCGGCGCGTGACAGCCTGCTCTCAAATGTGCCAGCAACGCCCGTTCCGCGAGTACGCTCGCGTGCGCCTGCGGATCACTGATCTGCTTCAACAGATTGGTGACGAGTTCGTCGTCCACGCGGCATTCGATCCCCAAGGCTCCCTGGCCGACCGCCGCGTACATCAATGGTGGGACGATCCGGGCCGTGATGCGTGGTTCCAGCCCCAACCGCCCCAAACCCGCCGCCGCCAACACCAGCGCATCGTACTCCCCGGCGTCCAGTTTTTTCAGCCGGGTTTCCACGTTTCCCCGCACTTCGCTCAGGATCAGGTCGGGGCGGTGATGCAACAGTTGCGCCTGGCGACGCAGGCTCCCCGTTCCAACCCGAGCCCCTTGTTGCAATGCCAGAAAGTCCGATATTCCCTCAGACTGCAGGGGCATCACCAGTGCGTCAGCAGTCTCAGCTCGTTCGGGGACGCCGGCCAGATGCAGCCCGTCGGTCGGCAATGTCGGAAGATCCTTCAGACTATGCACGGCCAGGTCGGCGCGGCCGTCGAGCAAAGCCCGCTGAACTTCGCGCGTGAAGACCCCCTGTCCTCCAAACGACCGCAACGCTCCCGTCTGGTCACTGTCCCCCGTCGTGGTGACATGCACCAGCTCGACCGTGCAGTCAGGAGCGGCGGCCGACAAGAGGCCGGCGACATGTTCCGCCTGCCAGAGCGCGAGCCGGCTGGAACGGGTGGCAATGCGGAGAATGCGCGGCGTCGCGGTGTCTGTCACGGGTGTTAGAATGAAGTCAGAGGAAGTGGCGAATCGATTTACTTGGGAAGTCGCGCCGCGCCAGTCAGCGGCTCAACCAGTGGTGGTGGAGTGTCCCCAATATCGGTGCCGGGAACCGCCTGGCCGGGGGGAATCAACACTCCGCACGACACAATGTACTGCAATGCCTGGTCCACGGTGAGGTCCAGGTCGATCACACTCCCGCGAGGCACCATCACGGTGAAACCGCTCATTGGCATGGGAGACGCA
>JAPLOC010000421.1 GCA_026692825.1 Planctomycetota bacterium
AGCTCGGGATGCGTCGGCTTGTTTCCCAAATGGCCAAAGTTGTCGACCGTGGCGACCAGACCCCGTCCGAAGGTGTGATGCCAGAGTCGATTCACCATGACCCGGGCCAGCAGTGGATTCGTCGGCGACGCGATCTGCTCCGCGAGTTCGGCACGGCCACTGTGTCGCGTGGCGAACGGGGTGGCGTCAAACAGGCTCAGGCCGCGTCGGGCGACCCGTTCCGCGGGACGGGTGTGAACGCCCCGAGTGAACAGCGGCTGATCGAACGGCTCAATCTCCAGAACGCCCGGCGCGCGGCGCGGTACGGGAATCTCGCGTTCGAGTTGGCGATAGCGCTCGACGGTCTCCTTCAGTTGTGGCAGAGCCGCCAGCGTTGTGGGGAGCAGATCTCGGGAAGTGAAGAACCCCAATAACGCTGCGTCTTCGTCACTCAGCGAGTCCTCCCGCCAGGCCAGCACGGCGTCCCTCAGTCTCTGGCTGTAGCGGTCCGCGAGTTCATCGGTAGTTCGCGGCGCGTCTCCCCGCAACACAGGCAGGATGGCGACGTCGGTTTCGCGGGGGAGTTCATTCTGATTGCCGGCGAGGGTCTGAACGACGCCAAAGTGCGCCCGTTCGGTCGCATCGGTGACAAATTCGAAATAGGCTCGCGAACCTTTGCGGTAGTTCGTATCGAGTCGCAACCAGCCCGCCTCGGTCTGATTGAGCCGGGTCGCTGGGTAGATGCCACCGTTACCAATCGGATAGTTCTCGATCACCAGCCGGGCCATGCTGTTCTGCCCCAGCGCCCGCAGGAAGACACTATCCGTCTCAATCGTGAAGCGGGGGGATGTGAAGACCCCCGGGTGCTTGCGCGTGAGTGTGTGACTGAAGATGCCGGCTGGCAGGAGTCCGGTCAGAACGCGATCACCGTCCGGCTCAATGCTGAATTCGCCGTTGTGAGTCGGTTCCTGGGGCAACCCGACTCCGGAACGGGACCATTGGTTCTGTTCCGCGGTTCGCAAATCCCACAACGGTGTGAAGCGGGAGGCGTTGAATTCCACCCGCGACTTACGTTCCGCATTCCAATATTCCACAAGTTTGAACCACTTCTCCTGGAAGTCTGAATCCGCGACCGATTGTCCCGCATCCGTCGTCGCGAGCCGCCAGGGATGCAGCGGACTAGAGTTGTTGGTGGCGGCGTCGGCGAGAGCGACTCTCCACGCGTCGGCTCCCGCGTCAGCGCGGCTGAGGGCCTGCGACTGGCGCGTCAGATCCGCGAATCTCACTTTGAGCCGGGCGACCGTTTGCCGTTCTTCTTCGGACAGCGCCGCCGCGAGTTCGTCCGCGGAAACTCCCGCCGCCCCCGCTTGAAACGAGGCGGCGATTTCCTCCGCCGACAGAGCCCGCGCATACGCCCGCGCCTCTTCGACCTCACCCGCCAGAGGGGGATTGATATCGGACAGTCGCTGACCAAACAGGAACCGCGACTTCCCTTTCAGAAACGGCTGCAGCGTCCCCTTCTTGTAGGTCTGCCCGTAGCGCTCGCCGTTGCGGTAGAAGGTGATCGCGTTGTCTTTCGAATAGACGATCGCGACATGCACAAATTCGCCGGGCGGGGCCGACTCGGCCGGGCCGCCGGGATCCTGCGTGCGGTTGAAGAAATCGCTGCCGGGCATCCAGTGTTTGGGATTCATCTCGCCAAACACAATCGAGTCAAAAAACCGCCCCTCGGGAGTGTCGAGACCGATTACCCCGCCGCCGCGCTGATCGAGATTGGAAAGTGACACCCATGCTTCGAGAGTCTTTTCGTGATAATCGCGATCCAGCGAGCTGGTGCGCATGTTCGCCGTCGTTCCATTCAGTATCAGCCGGCCGTCACGGATGACCGCCCCGCCGAGCAATTCGCCATGGTGCGACCCCACACCATCGCGGGCGTCTCCCTCGAAACTCCACCGCGAATCAGGAACCGGAAGTCCCCCCGCGATCTTCAGTCCACGTTCCCGAAGAATTTTGGCACGTGCGGGATCCTCGATCGCGGCGATCGCTTCGCGAACCTTCGTCGTGAGGCCATTCAGGTCAGTGAGCTGCGCGTCACGTCGGGTCTGTTCTCGCAGGCGTTCGCCAAACTGACCGGCCACCTCGAGCCATTTGGCCGCCAGACCCTCGCGAATCGTCCGCTTGAGTGCCAGAAGCTCGTCTTTGTTCTTTTGCAGCAACGTCGGCGAATCGATCAGAACCTGACTGGAGTGGCAACTCGCGAAGACACCATAGAGGGCGTAGAAGTCTTCCTGACTGATG
>JAPLOC010000422.1:0-1395 GCA_026692825.1 Planctomycetota bacterium
TGATACCGTCAATGAATTTCGACACGACGAAACAGGGAAACTGGTCGGTGCCGCCGACATCATACACGGGAACCACATGCGGATTGTCGAGTCCCGCGACCGCCCGCGCCTCGGCAAGGTAGGCCACGGCGTCTTCCGGACGCTTGATCAGTCGGGCGTGTGGCACCTTCACGGCGACCCGCCGATTCAACTGCTCGTCATACGCCAGATACACCTGCCCGAAGCCTCCTTCGCCGAGGAGTCGCTCGACCCGGTAGCGGCCGATCCGTTCGGGATATTTCGAATCCGGCTGGGGGGTTGCGGGTTGCGGCTGGTCGTCACCGAAATCCACCTGCACGTATTCGGTCTTTGCCGTTTCTTTTCCGTCCCCCGAGTTGGGGGGAATGCCAAAACGAGATTCGTTCATGAGCGCTATCTGAGACCGTGCGTCGGTGACAATCTAACCCGGCATAGGATAACCAAGTCACAACCGCGCTCGCTATTGAGGCTGGAAAAGGGGTCAGGTCTTATTATTTGACTCAATCGATTCAGAATGCGGCTTCACGTCCTGGCGGATTGGTGGTCCTGTCATTTGTCATTTCTTGTGTGGATTTCAATCCCCGCGCGCAATTCGACGCCCATTCCATGGGAATGTGAACTCAGGGAACTGCCGAAGTGTTCGCACTCGCCACCTTCGGCACGAGTCGCGACAATCCCAAAGTGGCCCAGGAACTCGCCGAGCAGACGATCGGGGAGAGCAGTTTCGAACTCCCCGGGGAACCATCGGGAGTCGAGCGGGAAATCATCGGCCAGCTTCCATCGGCCGTCTGCGTGGCGACCAGGAAGTCGACCCCGCGTTGGACTTCGGGGCGGTCGACGGTGTAGCCAGCCAGGGATAAGACGTACAGCGTCTGGCCGGTGGCAAACGCGTCGCTCTTCAATTCCGGCACCGTCTGGCTCCATCCGCCGTCGGCCCGCTGCAGTGCGAACAATTCGTCGAGGGTCGGTTGCAGCGACTCCCGCGACTTGCCCGCGCGAATTCCCAGCAGCACCCGGAAGGCTTTATCCTGGTGGAGGTCGGCCGGCGAGGCTTTTTCTAGCCATGCGATCGCTTTGGATAACGCGGCCTTGTGCGATTCGGGTGATTCGGGTTCCAACTCACCGGCGAGTGCCATGATGATCCAGGCGGCGTCGGTCGTCTGGCTTTCGTTGATCGGGGGCCGGCGGAGTCCGGCGAAGAATTCCCAGGACCCGTCAGCCTGCTGTTTACTGACAATCTCGTCCGCGATCAGCTTGAGACTCTGCTTTTGTGCGGGGGTCAGCCCGGGCATGGACCGGGCGGCAACGGCAAGGAACGGCAGCCCCATGTTGAGACCGCGCCCCTGGGGACGCGGATCGGGGGGAGCGTCGGGATTG
>JAPLOC010000422.1:1404-2497 GCA_026692825.1 Planctomycetota bacterium
GGATTGGGAAAAATCCGCGAGGACAGCAACTTCTCGCGACTGCCCAATAACGCTTCGGTCGACTCGGTCAGATACTGCTTGTCGATGGAATAACCGTACTGCTCGGCCTCACTGAGCGCCCAGAATGGCATCGGCACGTGATGGCAGGCGGCGCAACCCCGCGACTTCAGCCAGGCGGCACTTTCGGCACGCAGATAGCCAATTGCCCGCTCGACAACTTGGTGGACCTGGGGAACGGTCGCCGGCGGGCTGGCAACCAGCTCATCAGCAGCAACCGGTTGAGAACAGCACAACACCAGGAACATCAGCGCGAGTGAAAACTGGCGAGCCATGGTTCAATCCACAGTGAGGGACTTTGACTGGTGGTGGTGATGAAGAGCCAATCATAAACGATCGCCAACGCGGCAACCATCGGGGCCGGACAAAGGGCGGACAAAGGGGTCAGGTCTCATTGATTGACTTGTCGGGCTGCGAGCGGTATCCTGTTTTCATCATGCCTCGACGAAAACGAGCTTGTCCACAGGGTGAAGTGTTTCACGTACTCAACCGAGCGGAGGCGCGTCTGCCGAACTTCGAGAAGCCTGAGGATTACGACCCGTTTCTGCGGGTGATCGACGAAACCTGGAAGATCGTCCCGTTGCCGATCTACGCGATGTTCCTGATGCCGAAATCCAAGTCGTTCCCGATACAAAGCGACGAGCGTTTGCTGGTTGCAATGCGGTATGTCGAGCGGAATCCGGTGCGGGCGGACTTCGTGGAGCTTGCAGAAGTCTGGGTGAACAAAGCCGAGTCGGAAGCGGAGCTGAGTGCCTTGCGTCACTGCATTCAGCGGGGACTTCCGTTTGGCGATGACCGCTGGGTCAGCAGCAGCGCCGTTCGACTGAGCCTGGAATCAGCGACCAGGCCACGGCGACGCCCGAGGACAACGTCCTGCCCCGCTTTTCCCAGCTCCACGCAACCAGATTGACGCCACAAACGGTTGACGGACCAGTGTGGCGGTGAGGCAAACCAACGCGATTGATACGCATCTGAGCGCGGATCTGATTCACCTGCCCCGTAAGGGGGCAGGGATCTCGGGCGAAAAATGTCTCAA
>JAPLOC010000423.1 GCA_026692825.1 Planctomycetota bacterium
TGGCGGCAAGTTAAAATCGGGGCGGCTGCTGGAATATCCGAAATATCAAGCCGCCGGACATCGCACGACCGCGAATCTCTTTCTGTCGCTGTTGCACGCCGCCGGCAAACCGCGCGATAAGTTCGGCGTCAAAGATCCGCAACTGAAAGATCTCGATACCGACGGCCCACTGGCGGAATTGCTCTCGTAACAAAGCGCCGGCGACGGATGGAAATGAGACTGGGCAGGACACATTGATTTTCCTTTTCTGCTTTTGCGGTTCCACTTTTGGAGTCCAGAAGGAGGCTTCGGTTGATGGATGGAAGCCGCGCCCGACAAAAAAAGGAGAGGTGGCTACTGGCATCCATCTTCTCACCCGATCGCTCTCCCGAGGAATGTGTTTCGAATCGTGAGTCTGTGGTTGTTCCGAGGTTCTACATCGTGAATCCCGCGGGGTCTGCTACCCATTCAGATCCGCCAGGACATAGAGCGACTCCAGGTTGGGCACCTCGATCGCTTTGGCGTCCTTCAATATCGCGATGACCTCTGGTGTCGCGGCCCTAAGTCGTTTCAGTTCAATTTTCCCCTTCGAACGTGCCAGCGCGCGAGCCACCGCGACGTCATCCAGCATGCTCAGCCCCAGCCGGAGCGGTTTGTCATAGGTCGCGAGAACCACGGCCGCTTCGGGGGTGAGGCGTTGCAGGGCGTGCAGGTTCCGCCCGCCCGTGTGCGGCGGTTCAAGAAGCCGCCGGGCTAGCGCCGGAGAATCCAGTACGGTCAGGCCGTCGAGGTTGAACCACTGCTGCAACTTGATAATCGCCGTCACGCTTTCCGGCACCACGATTTCGACCCGGTTAAAGTTCATTCCGAATTCTCGGACGGCCTTGTCGCACAGCGGAACGGAGTCAAGAACCCTGAGTTCCTCGACGAATAGATTCCCGGGGATTTTTGCGAGCGCGGTCGATGTCTCGCGTGGAAGCTTGTATGTAGCCGGGCCGGACAATCGCAGGTTGGGACCGGGGAACGTGGAGAGCAACTCGGCCGACTCGGCGGGGAGTTCTCGCAGCCCGGAAATGGCCAGGATGCCTTCGTAACTCGCCAGTTCGACCGCGAGTTCCGGGGAAATCGTTGAAAACCCGGTGGTCGGGGAGCCAGCGGTGCCGCCGATGAACAACTGCGGCGTCCTGGTGATCCTGACCCGCGGTGCAACTTGCTTGATTCCCTGATTGAGGGTTTTCACGAGAATGCGGGCCGACTCCGGCGGGAGGTCCGAGAGAAACGGGAACATGACCCACCGGTCGAGCCCCTGCGGGTTGAGCGGCATGTCATCGAAGGCGGAGGCCAGTTCCGGCGGGAGCGAGGTGAAGCCGAGCGTGAGCGACGATGCGGTTTGCCTTCCCAAAAGACGGATCGTTTCGACCGAGTAATCCCGGAACGCCGGGAACGAGAGATCCCACCACCGCCGCTGGAGCAGCAACCGAAGCGTTTCGGGCGGAAGCTCTTCAAGGCTGGGCAACGTCAACGACCCCGAAGGAATGCTCCTTGTGGTCCCATTCTGCTCAGTTCTGATCCCCTCGGGCAACTTGCCGAGAGCGTCCGCGACCTCGGGGGAGATGTACGTCACGCTGGGCAAAGTCCCCGACGCAAGCAGCTTGGCGAGCGGCACGGAATCCAGCCTCTTCAACTGTGGGAAGAATGCCGACCGTTTCGCCTCCGCCATCACCTGGATCTGCCCGGGCGTCGGGGATTCGATGTCGCGTAATTCCAGAGCCGCGTATCGAGTCTTGAGCAGCGCCTCGAAGGCGGTATCGGAAATCGGACCGGCGCCGAAGAGGGCGATGCTCGTGGCGTTTACACTTTGAGAGAACTGCCCGGCTACCTCCTCCGTCATCGCCGCCGCGGAGAGAAACTTCTGTCCTTTCGTGTCGGCGAATAGCTTCGCTTGCGGTACGGTGAGCCGGTCGACGTCCGGTAGGAAGATTCGCCAGTTCTCGGCGAACTTTTTCGTCAACTCCGCCGAATCGAGAGATTTCAGGCCTGGGAGATTGATGACTTTCGCCTCGGCGAGTTTGTCTTGAATCTCACTGGCGACCGTGGTCAGTCCACCGAGGGTGAGGCTCCCTTCGTGCTGCACGAGCGCTACGGCGATGGGCAGAGTGATCGTTTTGACGTACGGGAGGGAAAGCGCTCCCGGTCGTTTGGCGAGCTTCTCGGCCAGCGCAGGCGAAGTCAGCTCCGCCAATCCCGTGAGTACCAGATGGCCAGGTAATTGGACGATCGCGTCGCCCGCCTCTGGTGTTACGCTTGTGAGGTTGTGCAGCCAGACATTCGCTGCCTGGCTCCTGGCGAGTGCGACAGCCACCTCGGGCGTGAGCGACCGGATTCCAAGAACCAGATACTCGCCACGGAACTCGGCCAGCGTCGCGGCGACTTCCGGGCTGATTTCGTCGGTCATGCTCAACTGCAGGATGCCAAATCGGGACTCGGCTTCCACCTGCTTCACGCGCTTCCGCGCTTCTTCAACGGTGATTCGCTCGGCGGCGGGAGGGGAGCCTTTTCGGCGAACCGTCGGTACCGCGCGACTGAAGATGGGAACCGGGAACTCGCCTTCGTTGATCAGTTCGCCAAAGGTCGGCGAATCGGGCAGGGAGGGGTTCGCGGGGATGTCCATCACCCGCCGTGCCGCCTCGCTGATCCGGCCGGGCGTGTTGTAATCCGCGAACGACAGGAATGTGTTCAATGCGTTCCCGTACACGTTCCGGGGTGAGCCGCCGCGTCCGCCAAGGTGACAGACAGCGCAACCGCCGCTGAAGATATCTCCCCCGGCCGTCCGGTAGACCTTCAAGTTCAACTCCCGGGCCTTCGCGGGATCTTTGACGTTCTGAATCTGTTCCATGAAGCCGAAGTAGAACGGCCCGTGAGCCTGCGCTTCCAGGGAACTGCCCAGGAACAGCGCGAAGACAACGAGCCATACCGTTCGTATTTTGTCGAGGTTCGCTCTCATCGGGTGTCACTCAGAAAACATGATTTGCAGTTGATTGATGTTCGCATTGGCACGAACCCGGCAGTCGCGTTGCTCGGGTGTGTTGCGAAGTTTCGCGTGCACCAGATTGCCGCCGGCGGTGAGGTCCGAGTTGCCGCCGGGGGCTCGATGCTGGTCACGAACATGTTGGGCCGCTTCACGAATTGGGGTAGACTCGGGTGCGGGGTAGATTCGGGCCACACAAAGTGTAGACGTATACTAGTCTCGGGGCCGCTTTCGCCAAGGATCCCCAACCATCGACCAATTGGTCTGCGGCAACTATCCTCCCATGTTGTCACTTTCGAATTCGGCGGTTTGTCGGCTCAGCGAGGACCAACATGCGAAGATTCACATTCTGCGGGGTATTTCTGCTACTTCTGGTTCTGTCGCAGACTCCCCGTTCGGACGCTGGCGAACTGGTCGGAATGACCGTCACCCCGCACCGCATCGAACCCGCACTGCGCTACCGCCGGCCGCGCGACACCAGCCTCGGCGCACGAGTGCAGCTCTTCGTCCGAGGCCCCGTCGCTGTCCCCAGGTTCGCAGGCAAGTCGCCGGCAGAACTACTGGCGGACGACGCCTGGACCTGGCACGATCTCGACGCCCAGCCCGCACTTCCCGCCGACGCACTCGGCGTCTGGACCTTCAACGGTCGCGACGCGAACTGGGGAGTCGACCGCGAGTTCTCTCTCGCAGCCGACGGGCTTCCGCAACAGTCCCTTACCATCGCAGCCCCGCAGCGCTGGATCTCGGCGGCGACCTTTCTCGCCATGCAGGGGCCCCAGCCGGAATCGATTGTGCTTCACGTCGCCAACGACTCGCCCCGGGAACTTCGGACAACCTCGCTGCGGTTGTGGTTGCCGAAGACCGGTGAAAGCTGGCACACGTTGTGGCCGCAAACGCCGCTTGCCGCCCTGTGCCGCATACCGCCGGGCGGAAAGGGCGTCGTGAAAGTCATGACCGCTCCGCTTCCTTTGACCTACGCCGCTCTTGAGCTCGCGACGGACGCCGGCCCGTTGTGGGCGCATGTGCGCATCAAGCCCGAAGCATTTGACATCAGTGGCGGATGGATTTTTGATTCGAAGATCCCCTGGAAAGGGGACAAGCCGGGCGTCAGTCCATTCCTCGATCTCTTGTGCCACATGCACGTGAACACGGCTCATTTCGAAACTGCGTCGGGTTATTCCGACGACCCGGCGATGGCCGAACGGTATCCTCTGAAACGGTTCCATCGGCTGCAGCCGCTCGAACAGTGGGACGTCGACGCCTGGCTTCCGAAAATCCACGCCGTGGAGTTCTTGGGAGAACCGCAATATGGCGGCGGCCGGCCCGTCCCTCCACAGGAGGTTTTCGACAAGCTGCTCCCCTATCGCACCAGCCGGCTGGCGACCAGCGTTACGCACAGCGAAGAACGGACTTGGCGGTACTATGCGGGCCTCTCCGATTATCCCCATTACGACGCGTACCGCGTGGTGGCTCCGGCCGCCGACGCCTGGAGAGAATACGACCGCTGGGGGGGCAGGCGAATCGGGTGGGGAGCGCCACTTGAAACGATAGGCGATCTGTCACGCTCGCTTCGTGATCTCAACCGGCCGGCGCCCTGTGCGGTCTGGTCGCAGGGTCCGCATCACGACTGGGGAGGGGGGCTATTTCGCGGCGGCCGCGCCCGGAGGTCACCGACGCCCGACGAACTCCGCGCGCAGGCGATGCATGCGCTCTCGACCCGCATCACGTCGCTTTACTGGTTCAACCTCAGTGTGAAATCGGTGGTCAAGTTCCCCGATACGTGGGACGCGATGACTCGCATCGGGCGAGAAATCCAGATGCTCGCGCCGTTCTATCTGGAAGGAGATGCGTATGGTTTTGAACGTCGAACGGCCAGCGACGGCGCTCCCGACTGGGACCTTGCGACAATCGCCGCGCCAGACGTGGCCGTGCTCTTCGCCCTCGATACCGCCTATGTCGCGGACCCCACAGAGAACGTGTTTCGCTTCGGGGAACCGCGACCGGCGACCTTCGAATTCGCGCTGCCGGTCTGGCTTCAGAAGCCCGCCGACCTGTTCCGTGTCGACGCCGACGGAATTCACACGGTCGCTTGGCGACCCAGCGAGCGGGGTGTGGTCATCGACGACGTGTGCAGTCGCGATCGGATTTATGTCGCGGCGCGAACCGTCGAGATCCGAACACAGATCGAGCAGCGTCGAATTGGGGCGCTGGATCACGAAATGCGATACCCCGTCGACCGGGAAGCAATTGAGAGATTGCTCAAGTGAACTAGAAAAGGGTCACGTCCAAAAGTGTTCGTCCCACCGTTTGCCCAGGAATGAACTGGGCGGAATGATGATCCTTCGCGGAGTTGCATTGTCTGTGGCAGTTTGCCCGTAAGAACTGTCATTTCGTTCGCGAAGTGGCGTCGCTGAACAATCGAGGCGGACATCGTCATCACCCACCTCGTCGATCCGGTCGCTGAGGATGCCGGCGGCACGGTCCGCGTCACTCAGCGGGTGTTCCTCCAGCACCGGGTAGACGCTGTTGTCGCGGTGCCGGCAGACGTAGCTGCTCCGGGCGGCCATGATCCGATGGTATTGTTGAGACATCGATCCGGACTGAGCGGTTCCAGCGAGCAACTTTCGAGGCGAACACTATTGGACCTGTCCCCTTTTTTGCGTCCCTAGCGCGGGGTCGATCCTCCCGCTGAAGCCTGACCGAGTGCCCAGCGCATCAGCTTCGTCGCCAGTTCGGCACATTCAAAGTACCGAATCGCGCGTGCCTCCAGCACCGGGTACACTGCGAGCGTGCATTGGACACAGCAGTGCGTTCCCTTCGGGTACCCATGGTGGAAGTGCGACCGCATGATTCCGAAGGCCGGGTCTCTCTCCACCCTTTCGTAAAACGGCGATCCGGAATACCTGTTCCCCAGGGCTTTCTGTCCGGCCATCAGGAGCGCGCTTCGAAGAAACGTGCCTACGGGCGCGCCAGAGACAGAGAAGCCTGCAGGGTGCCGAATGGCCTTGGGCAAGGTGAGGTCGGGGAATGACTCAAGCTCTTCGGGAATGACATCGCGGACGAACACAACGTCCGCTGGAGAGAGTTTCCGCCGCGACCGCGCGCACTCTGCGATCTGCCACAGGGTGATGAAGTCCATTGTTCCTCTCTCTCAGGGAGAACTCGATAACACCCACAACCAGGACGAGCCTACCCGGGCCAGTCGCCGGAGCCTCCGTGATTATAATCTGTTACGGACTGTCCACGGGAGGACCGCCTGTGGAAGGGACTGACTTCGACTGCCGGCAGGACATCCGTCGTCCACAATCCCTCACGCCGCATCGATTCCGCAGGATTCCACATAACTGCATATTAAATAACAGGTTACGGCCAACGGCCGGAGTTTATTCTTCTCTGGGTTCCGACTGATGGGTGTCACCCGGCCCGATTCGGGAAGTTCAGGAAACTGAATCCCGACACTCCCGGTCAAAGTGAAGTCACCGGTCGTCGCGGGATCCAGGACCGAATCGGTTCGGGCGAAACAGGACTCAAGGCGACCATTCCTACGGCTGGTCGCGACACAGTCCGATCGGGTGGAAGCTTTCTGGTAAACAATTCTCCGACGTCGGACGGTTTCATTCTGTAGAAGGTCCTGCCGGACCTTCGCCAAGCGTCATGAAAACCAGGAAGTCGAACTTGAATTCTCCGCAGGGTGACTACGAGCGCATCATCCGCCCCAACGAAGAGCGAATGATGCGGCTGGCCTGGCGAATCACCCAGAACGCCGATGATGCCTGCGACGCATTCCAGGAGGCGGCGACGCAGATCTGGCGACGCTTGGCACGCATCCGCGCCCATCCCAATCCCCAGGCACTGGTGTTGCGGATGTGCGCGAACGCGGCCTGCGACGTGGTGCGACGGAAAACACGCTGGAACCAACGGGTGAAATCTCTGGCCGTCACGGCGTCGGACGGAATCCCGGCTGGCACCGCTTCGGAACTCCCACTGGAACAACGTGAACAGGTACAGGCGGCTGTCGCCCGATTACCAGAGCAACAGGCCACGGCCGTCAGTATGCGGTTCCTGTTGCAATGCCCCTACCAGGAAATCGCTCAGGCGCTGGGATGCGCAGAGAATACGGCCCGGGTTCATGTGAATCGAGGACTGAATCGATTGCGAATCCTGCTGGCTCACCTCAACCCGACAATCAATCCCGAGATTGAATCATGAACCGCCCCGCTCATTTTGACTCGTCAGTTCCACAGCCTGTGGAAATCTTGAATACCGAGCCGCCTCCCGAAGCCATCGCCCGAATGCGACTGCAACTCGATGGGTTGCGGAGTCGAATGGAGTCGGCCCCGGAACCAGAATCCGGTCGGCCCTGGCGGACGAGCCGACATTTCATTCGCTGGACCCTGCTTGCCGCGACGGCCGTCGCCCTGCTTCTGGTCGGCATCTTTCTCTCGTTCGGATCGTCGACAGCCCTGGCTCAGATTGTGGAAGCGGTTTCCCAAAAGAACTGGCTGCATGCGGAAGGGACCGGACCGAATGGCGAAAAGGCCGAGTTGTGGTTCTCGGCGAAGAAGGGAATCGTCGCGGGCCGGACCGGTGATTCGTACGTGTTCGTCGACCAGGTGCAGGGGACCATGGACCTCTTCGGTCCGCCCGCCGCGCCGGACCAGGTGCAACGATTTTCGCTCGAGCATGTTCGCGGCGAGGGAATCGCCGCCGCCCGCGAGAGCTTCCTGGCGCTTCTTGCGGGAGACTTGCAAAATGCGATGCAGGCGGGAGGGAACCAGGTGCTGGAACACAATACGCGAACCGTCCGAATGGATCGACGCGAGTTGACGGAACACCGCTACCTCGTTGGCGTCCGTGGGGAAAAGGGTCTGCAGACGACCAGCTTGCTTCAGGTCGATCCCAAAACGGGCTTGCCCGTGACTTGGCAAATGAAGCAGGGCGAACGGCCGCTGTTCGACTTACGGGTTTCGTACCCGGAGCGTGGCCCGTTGACGATCACTGCGCTGGGAGTCCCACGGTCCGCTCAGATCGTTTCATCGACTCCGCAGCGAGAATTCAAACAGATCCTAATCAGCGGCAACGGGGCACGCAGCCGATTTGACGATTACCAGGCGATTGTCGTCGAATCTCACCGAGTCGACCGTGCGACGCCGATGGACGACGTGTTTCGCATCTGGCGAAAAGGAAACCGTTGGCGCGTGGACCAGTTGCGATTCAATTCGGGTATTCGCGAAGAGGGAGACTCGGAAGAGGAATCGAGGGCGTGGTGGTTGCGACAGTCCCGATCGATGAAGAGTTTTCCCCGCGAGATCTGCGACGGCACACGGATTTACACCTTCGAGCCGAAGTATTCCGAGCCGAAACGACCTGATCCGAACGATCCGCAGTTTCTGGTGATTGACCAGTTGACGGTGACCCGCAGCACAATCATGGATCGGAAGCAACTACGTTCCCCCAGGTTTATGCTCAATCTGCCGGAGATGTACGGGTACGAACCCCTCGACCGATTCGCCTCATTCGGCTTTCGCGCCGAAGCCAAAGAGGTCAAATATCGCGAACTCACCGCCACACAGGTCCGCGTGCAAGTGACCGGTAACGCGCAACCGAATACCGTCAGCCCACAGCTCTACTGGCTCGACCACCAGCGCGGCGACGTGATGGTGCGCAAAGAACATTACCGGACTTCCGAGCCGAACGTGCCGTTCGCCGTTTCGGAGATTGCGTCCGCGAAGCAGACTCCGCAGGGCTTGTGGTACCCGTCGACGGTGCGACTGGTTGGCAACTCCGTTTCGCTCGACGACAACAGCCGCAGTGATTCGTTCGTGCGGTACTATCTGGATTTCGAAGCCGACACTCCCGACGAGATGTTCCGAGCCGAGTCGATCGACGTCAAGAATTTCTGGTGGGAACAACGATAGAAAAGCCGGGGCCACCCACCAGCCGACATCGCGATTTTCGCCACATCGACGGACACGCCCGAATATGTTTCCCTTATTCGCCACGGAACCAGCAACGCCCCACGGATTTGCGACCGTCGACGTCCCAAGCGACCCCGGCGCAATGGGTGCCTTGGATGAGTCGGACGATTCGACAGTTGCCGCCGATGACGATTCGCGACAGGTCGTGTGGGCCGTTGATGCGATTTCATTGAGAGCGGATGTTTCAGTATCCAGCGCGACGCCGTCCGAAGCGGCGAAGCCGGACCGGGCGGCCTGGCTTGTGCCGCTCGAAATCTCCGCAGAAATAGAACAGCACGTTGTGCCGGGCGCTCGGGCGTCGAACAAGGGCTGCCTGGAGATGTCGTTCGCGGCGTACCTGGAGCTGCTCGAATGGAGCGGGCGGCAATGGCGCGCGGACAAGCGCGGAGCGATTCCCGGCAATCTGCCGCCGGTTTTTGAACGGTTGGGAATTCCAGAAGCGGGGTGGCTGGAATTGCTACGAGGCTTCGACGGCCGATTCCGCCGGGTGGCGGGGTGTCCCGAATCGATGGCGCAAGAGGCGGCAAAACGCGGCCGCCGGTATTTACACGGGATGCCAACCAGCCGCGCCGCGTACGGCGGGCAATCGTCTCGAAGTTCGACGGACAAGACCTGAACGCGACAGAGGGCAGGAAATCGGCGTAGTTCAAATGCTGGCGCGCAAGCCGAGAATCCCCGAATGAAGAGAGAGTTTTCGCACCGCGACTTCTCTCATGGGCAATGAACACCGCACGCCGAAAAGGCAGTTCAGCGGCATCGACGACACTCGACGGGGTGCAGGCAGGTATCGGGTTCGTTCGCCTGGGCAAACGCCAGGACGGGTCGAGCGATACCGATTCCAGAACGGCAGGCACCGTCCCCTGCCCCAGCGTTGATTCGATTCAGCGTCTGCGAATCAGCTCAAGAAAGCGGTTGACTGTTGGGTGGCCCTGGACTTCGCCCAGGAACTCTCGTGACTTCTCATGGGAACCTCCCGCCAGACCAGAACAGTCACTTTACTGACTATTCCCTAAAGGCTATAATCCAACTGGTCGAAGATCGAGACGGAGGACTTTGGAGACTCGGCGTATGAAGGGAACTCCGTCGAAAGCAGAGCGGCTGGCTGAGTTCTTTCAGCGGCTCAGTGAAGCACGGGCCGTTTCACCATTTGATGAGGGGTACCGCCTCCTCTGCTCGACGCTCGATCTGGTTGAGGACAAAATGAGTGGTCTACCAAACGAACCGGAACGCTGGATGGCCTTGGATCGAATGTTTCCTCCACGATCGGATCGAATGTCGAGCATCAATGGATGCGACGTGAAGCGTTTCGACAACTTGAAACACATCACGTACATCGCTGCGAATGGAGCAATCGAGATTCGGTCAAAACGTCGCAGGAATGGCGCAATTGAAGTTCATTTTTCAAAGGCTGGCTCGGATGGCCAACACATAAACGACTTTTGTCCCAAGCTTGCCAACGACAATCTCTAGCGTTCCGGTAACGGGCGCATACGAAATGGGAGTCGCCCCAATGTCACCAGTTGAACAACTGAGCCAAGAACTTAAAACCCAATTCCCAGATGCCGAGATCGAAACTCGGAAGACCGATGATCCGAATGGCTTCCAGTTCTTGAATCTGCTCGTCGGAGAGTTCGAGGTCGGTGTCGAGTGGAAGAAGGAATACGGCTTCGGGATTTCATCCTTCCGTGACGATTCCTCGTCGAGCGAAGGGATGTTCGACTCTCCAAGTGAATGGTACTCAACGGAGAAGGCGGCTTTCCATCGTGTCGCTTCGCTCGTCTTCGATCAACGAAGTACAAAGCCACGACAATTCAAGATTTCTGAGATTCGGCATGAGCGAGGCATGTCGCAGGAGGCATTATCCGAGCAATTGAGCGTTAAGCAGTCAACGTATTCCAAGCTGGAACGTCGAAAAGACGTGAAGGTCTCCTCTTTGCGACAGGTCATCGAAGCCATGGGAGGCAAGCTTCTCATTCAAGCCGTTTTTGAGGACACCAGAGATGTTCGAGAAATCACATTTCAGTAATCGAGGCCTGGGGCTGCTCGTGATGGGGTCGATCTGCAACCGTGACCGTCCAGGATGGCCATTTCGTGCTTCTAATGGAAAAGCCGATGATCGTCCACAACGAGACCGGAATTGGTCTCCGCGGGGAAGGCCGTGAATGAGCCTCCTCATGCCGCCAAAACGAGGCAGATTGGGGACGATGAAGGGGACAGGTCTTAAAATTCGCCGCAGTGCGGAAATTCGGTATCCTGCGACGCATCAAGCCACGAACAGCCATTGTCACTCCCGGCGGAATGGGTTTCACGTCCTCAATCGCGGCGTGGACAGACAACTGCGTTTCGGCAAGCCCGACGACTTCGCAGCGTTCGAGGAGATCGCCACCGAGACTCTCGACAAATGCGCCCTGCGAATCTGAGCCGACTGGCTGATGCCGAATCATTGGCATTTTGCGCTCTGGCGGGAACACGCCGGGTTAACGGGACAGCGGCACAGCGGAGATAATTGAGCGACTGTCCATTGCCGCGCCCGCGGCCGTGGAGCGAGAACGTCGACCGCCCCCAAACCACCGCCGAACTCGACGCGATTCGGCGCTGCGTGATCCGCGGGAAGCCCTTAAGGTCGGCGAAAGGTATCAAAGAACCGGCCCGGGAACTCGGTCTGGAATCGACACTGCGATCTCGCGGTCGAACCAGGAAGTCAGACGACGGCCGCGCACCGCAATCATTGGAGACGTCCCCTGTTACCCCATTCTCGTAATTCCTGGCGGTCGAGTGTGGCCGAGGCTTCCCGCCGGGTATAATCCTCCCGGACTCGACCAATCCTGGAAGAACTCAGCCATGCCTCGAAACAGACTTCTCTGCGTGATGATTTTGGGACTCATCGGAATCATGTCGCCGGCCCAGGCCGGCGACATGCGAGTCCGGGACATCCCCATTCCCGATGGAGCGGCAGAAGTCAGCTACATGAAGCGGCGGGGCGATATTCGCTTTCGAGTCACTCTCGATTTCAAGGCTGCTGGCAATTTCTATGCGAAAAAGCTCGCCGAGCAGAAGTGGGCCAAATCCGGAAAGGACAACCTTCAGAGCAATTTTTGGGTTCAGAAATTTGCGAAGGACAAGTTGTCGCTCGAAGTCCGCGTCGACAGCCGGGACGGGGGGAGCGAGGTTCGGCTCACGCCCAAGGGAATCCTGTGGGATGAGGACGATCAACCGACTCCGAAAGATCTGCCTCTGCCGAAGGATGCCACGGAGATTGAATACGATGATTTCTTCGAATCGATCAAGTTCATCAGTCCGTCGAAGGTGAAGGCGATTGAGGAGTTTTTGACAAAGGAACTGGGCGAGCGCAAGTGGACGAAAGATGCCACGGAACTCGACCTGGAGACAATTGTCAGAATGAAATTCACGCAGGGCAAGTCGTCATTGCAGATTGACATCCGTGCCGAGGACTCCGGCAGCGAAGTTGAAATCCGGACCAAGGGTA
>JAPLOC010000424.1 GCA_026692825.1 Planctomycetota bacterium
CATGCCGATCAACACGCTGTACCAGTTGATCGCGATGCAGCAGGCGAACCCGCGTGTGCTGGAGCTGGCCGAGCGGTTCTTGATGATGGCCGACACGTTCCATTGGCTGCTTTCCGGAAGCCAGGTGGTCGAATTCACCAACGCGACCACCACCCAGTGCCTGGATGCGACGACGCGTACCTGGGGGACCGAACTGCTGCGAAAATTTCAGATCCCCACGACGATGTTTCCCGAGGTCGTCGATCCGGGAACGAAGCTGGGAATTCTTCGTGCGGATGTGGCGAAGCGGACGCAGCTTCCGCGCCTGGCGGTGGTCACGCCAGCGACACACGACACCGGGTCGGCGGTCGCGGCGGTCCCCACAGAACATACCGGAACCGCCGACTGGGCGTATATCAGTTCCGGAACCTGGTCGCTGATGGGGCTGGAACTGCCGCACGCGGTTCTTTCCCCCCGGGCGCTCGAACTCAACGTCACGAACGAAGGGGGAATCGACGGAACCTGGCGGCTGCTCAAAAACATCATGGGTTTGTGGCTGGTGCAGGAATGTCGGCGGTCGTTCGAACGCCACGGCCAGCCATTGCACTATGGCGAGATCACCCGATTGGCCGCCGCCGCCGAGCCGTTCGCTTCGCTGGTGGATCCCGATGCTCCCGAATTTCTCAAACCGGACGACATGCCGACCGCGCTGCGTGAATGGTGCCGATCGACGAATCAGCCCCAGCCAAAGAACGAAGGCGCGCTGGTCCGTTGCGCTCTGGAGAGTCTGGCCCTCAAATATCGGATGGTGTTGGGCTGGCTGGAGGAACTTTCGGGCCAGCGTGTCGAGGTGCTGCACATCGTTGGCGGCGGTTGCCAGAACGAGTTGCTGAACCAGTTCACCGCCAACGCCTGCGGCCGTCCGGTGATCGCCGGCCCGATCGAGGCGACGGCACTGGGGAACGTTTTGGTCCAGGCGCGGACGGCCGGCGCGGTCGGTTCCCTGGCGGAAATGCGCGCGGTGGTGAGGGCGTCGTGCGAACTCAAACGCTTCGAGCCACAAGACGGGAAGGCGTGGAACGACGCGTACGAGCGTTTTCAGACGATCGTGCGGCGGTAACGTAGGACAACGGTATTCCGCGTGAATTCGTGAAATACCGTTGTCGCAGGCGCGTGCCTTGGAGTGCGGGGCCTTGTCCCCGCCTTTCCTTCAATTCGTAACCGGTCGGTTCTTATGCCGCGAGCGGGGTAAAACTAGACATTCATGGAGCGACCCCGTGCGGGCACCCGATGTTCGCCTCCGATCTCATTCACCTGCCCCGCAGGTGGGCTACTGATTTAGTCGATCCGGTCGCATGTTTGCCACAACCGGAGCGACGCCGCGGAGCGTCGTCGCTACAAAACCGACAGCCCCCAAAGGGGCAGGGGTTCCGAGTGCAAACCATGGAATCAGAGACCAACTCAATCCACCACCGCCACCTTCACGCAATGAATTGGCGGCAATGCCGAGGCGACGCATTCAAATTCGTCCCCTCCCTCCCGGCCGCGCCACAATTGGCCGGTCGTGGTACCGAACCAAACCGATGGTTTCTTGCCGTTGTCAACGTCCATTCCGTCGCGAAGGATGGTGAAGTACGCGTCCTTCTTCGGCAAGCCCTTGCTCAACTTCTCCCACTTCGCGCCGGCGCTGGTACTTCGCCAGATCGCCGGGTTGCCGTCGGGGCAGGTGCGGGTGTTGGGGGCGAGTGGCATCACATAGACAGTATCCGGGTCGTGAGGATGCACAACGATCGGGAATCCGAAGTCGCTGGGGAGTCCTTTGGCGATACTGGTCCAGCTTTTTCCCCCGTCATCACTGCGCAAGACACCCAGCGTCGGGTCTTCCTCGAACCCGCCGTGGTTCATCATGTAGAGCCGTTCAGGCTTATCGGGATGGGCGGCGATCTTGTGGACGCATTGTCCGTATTCGGGATTTCGGACCGGCTGAAACGCCGCTCCGACGCCGGTGTTTTCCGGTTCAAACGTCTGCATTCCATCCCGGCTGGCGTAGTGGCCACCGGTCGAGATCCCCAGGTGGAGCGCTCCCCCATGGTGCAAAATCGTATGGAGGCACAACCCGCCCGCACCCGGCATCCAGGTCCGGGCGTGGGGATGATCGCTGATCGACGAAACCTTCTCCCACGATTCGCCGCTGTCTGTGCTGCGAAACAGCGCCGCTGGCTCAACACCGCACAGCAGCTCCTTCGCGTGGCTGCCCGCTCCGAGAGACCAGACATTTTTCAGCGTCCGGCCATCGTCGGCGGTGAACGCGGGGGCCGACTTGGTCGGTTTGAATTTTTTGCCCAGATCTTTGCTCACCTGAATGGTCGTGCCGAACCAGGGGGAACTCGGGACCGCCAGTACCCGCGGGGACTTCGTCCGGCAATCGATGAACGTGGCGTTGATGGGCATGCCATGGAAGAAGGGACCGCGGAGTTCCAGCTTCTTGGAGGTGGCACCTCCTTCGAAAACAAAGAGCCCTTTTCTCGTTCCCACGGCGACAACAACACGACTCGGCATGACTCAACCTCCAGAGACGGCAGGCAGCAGGGAAACGAGATCACCCTCGGCCAAAGGCGTATCCAGTCCGGCCCGCGCGCGAACATGGTCGTCGTTGACGAAGACATTGATATGTGGACGAGGATCTCCCCGTTCGTCGCACAACCGGACATGCACCTGGGGATACCGCCTGAGCAGGTCGGCGAGCAACGCTCGCACGTCGGCACCGCGCAGAGTCAACTCGGGATGAGGCGAATGAGGAGAGAATTCGCACAAAGAATGCAGCGCCCGCGGGATGGCGACTCGGATTTCGGGACCGGGTGAGGCCAACGACATCTCGGGTTCCGCGGCGGCAGGGAAAATGGCCCAATGGGGAAAGAAACTCGGGCCGAATTGCCCCAGAGCGTATACGCAACCGGGGATCGCGTCAATATTTTCGGTTGTGTCCCCAATCCTACCGTCGCCGAAACAAATCGGCCTGCGGATGGAACGGCACGTTGGTGTCCAGTGGGAACATCGGGCGGGCGCACCGGGTGTGGCCGAGTCCGCGCACGTTCGCACTGGTCGAGCCGGGGGCGTCGACGTTGATCAGTTTCGCGCACCAGTCCGCGAACATGTGGTGTTCACAATGCGGCGACTTGACCACAACCAGATCGAATCGCTTTGGATCCTGACCATGCGCGTAGAACCAAGATCGGTCAAACAGGCTGACAGGCCGGGTGCCGACGACTAGAGTCAGATTGTTCGACTCCAGAACCGCAGTCTCGCCCGAAAACCACGGCCAACCGAACGATTCGCTGCGGAAATTCCCATCCGACAGCATTCGCACCCGGCATTCCAACGGTAAAGGCTGGAATCGACCCGAATCGACGGCTCCGCCGACTGCGGTTTGAATCGTCGCCCCCACGCCGGCGCGGAAGGCGGCCTGAACCGCCGCCGGATCGACAATCGGAGCCAGCACCCGGCCCGGGTAGTTCTGCTTGACGAGTTCACGCAGAATCGCGTTGCTGTCCCCCGAGGCCCCGGAACTTGTCGCGTCGGCGGCGTCCATGAAAATCACGGTTCCCGTTTTGACCGCCGCGGCCTGCCGAACGCTCTCTTCCAGGCTCGTCAGCGGCACCTGCATCTTTTCGTGGTTCTTCCAGAACCGGTTCGCGAGTTCAATGGCGAGTCGCTGCGCCGAGTCGGCGTCGCCGTCGTAAACGACATAACTGTTCGTACGAAGTTCTGGCACGTCGGTGAAGGGATTTCCCCACATGACGGCGGCGGAGAGTCCCTGGGGGGTGGCTTCGATTTCTTTCGCAAGGTCGATGCACTGCCGGATCGCGCCGGTTTCGGTGATCAGTTCATCTCCCCGAACCAGAGCGGGGATTTTCACGCGCGCGGTCACCGGCCGTACTTCGCCACGAACAATCCGCAGCAGCAACCGGGCGGCTCGAACCCCGGTCTCAAAAAAGTCGACGTGGGGGTAGGTGTGAAAGGCGACGACCGCATCACTGTGTTCCAGCATGCGGTCGGTGAGAATTCCGTGGAGGTCCAGGGAGATCACGATTGGAATCCGCTCCCCCAGAATCTTCCGGGCTTCCCGCAGGAAGTACCCTTCCGGATCGAGTTCGTTCGCCGCCTGCATCGCGCCATGCAGTGAAAAATACGCTGCATCGACCGTGCCGGCGTTGGCGATATCGGTCAGCAATTCCCCCGCGAGTCGCGTGAACCCGTCGGCGGTCAGGATGCCCCCCGAGGTATTCGCGCTGGCACGGAAGGTGGGAACGAGTTCCACACCAGGTGCCGCATCAAACACACACCACGATGGTGCGCGAGCAGTCGCTCACCCCGAACAATTCGGAAGTCGGCGTAGTGGCTGCTGGCCGGATTGAACGAGGAGACTTCCTGTTTGCACTCGGCGATGAGGATGCGGGGCATGGCGGCGGGGGCGGGGCGCTTGGGTTGGAGAGGGGGGACTCGCCTTAGTTTATATCGTGTGCCGGGATTGTTGCGATGTTGCGCCAGGACACGCCAAACGCTGTGGTGTCGCGCGGGTTCAGGGGGCTGATGCCCCCCGCTCGCCTGCGGGGGTAATTACCAGATCGTCGCGCGATTCCGTGAGGTCAAACTCGAAAAGGAGGTCGGCCCCCTTGGGATCGCGTCGGCCGTACGTGTGCGACACACCATCCTTACGCTTCTGGAAGTTCGCGATGATCCGCAACTTACCCGGACTCAACCCCTTCAAAACAAACGCTCTGCGGGTCACCGGGGGGGCTTTCGGAGCGTTGGGAATTTTGGGGAGCGGAACCAGCTCGAGTCTTTGGGAAACCGCGTACAGCCAGGTCGCCTGAGGATTGTCGGATGTTTGCTCGAACGGCTGGTCCCACTCGGCGGCGAAGTGTTCGATCTCTTCGGGGGTGCCGCGAATCTCGCCACGGACCTCTAGATACGGCCCCACCACCATGTCGCCAGCATCCTCCCCCGCGCGGATCGGTCCCACAAAGCGCGGTGCCAGTTCGGGAGACTCAACGTAGAAGTAATACAGCGCGTCACCCAGGTCGGGATACTGCGGAACCACTTTTTGCAAAGTGTCCAAGACCACCGTGCCAACATCCCCCGAGACTCCCCAAACCGGTCCCGCTATCCCATCCACGGGGACCGGTCCACTCCCGGCGTCGGCGCAGGTCTTGTTGAAATACCGCACAACCGCTCCCGCGATCGGCTTCCCCTGCGAAATCAACCGGAACCGCGCGGGGAGGGAGGGTTTCAACGGAATTTGTCGGACCTCATCGCGTCGCAGGGTCAGGTCGTTGAGGGAGGTCTCTTCGTACCCGTGGGCACGCACCGTCAGTGTGAGTGGCTTGGGAGGGCAATCGGGAACCTCCAACAACCCATCGACAAATTCCCCCACGGCGAGGTTCTTGCGAGCGCTCGACGCGCGAATCTGAAACACGCCCCCCTGGACTTTTTTGCCCTCCGGGTCCACAAATTCGATTTTCCCGGTGAACAGTTTCCGCCGGGCCGCCTCGTCGTCGGCCGGCGTCCGGTCGCGCAATTCGAACGGGGTTTCACCCGTGATCAGATTACCCTTCCAATCGTCCTTCGTCGGGAGTGTGACATTGCCCTCACCGTCACGCTGCTGGATGCTGCCGATTCGAATGGTGTACTGCGCGGTGTATTTGCCGGCATGTCCGATGAACGACTTCCCGACCGGATGTTCGAAATCTTCCAAGGCCTCTTTGCTGGACGCCATCGCCAGAGTCGAACCACTGAGGTCGGCGATGTCTCCCGGCTTCAGCGTCCACCGCACCATTGTGGGCCAACCGCTATACCAGGTTCCGGCGACCTGAACAATCTGATCATCTTCCGTCTTGACCGCCACCTGGTCTTCCTGCCGCCACGTTTCGCTCACCAGTGTGATCGTCTCTTCACTGACGTTTTTCACATGCAGCACGACATTCAACGTGGAATTGAGCGGAATCGCCTCGTCGGCTTTGTCCGCGCCGCGCGGCGGTCCATCGGGGTCGTCTTCGGAATGCCTTCGACGAAATTCGACCGCGGCCCGCAGTCCATCCTGTTCTTCACCCCAGACAAGTTCTTTTGGCTGAGCCGCCAGCGGATCGGGACGGACTTCGAATGGAACCTGATTCGAAACAACCGTACCGCCCCAGGCAGTCGCGTTCGCTGAGTCGGGCCAGTGCTTGACGATCATCTCCCGTTCCATTGGCTTGAGTCCAACATACCGCACACTGGCCCGGTAGGCACCCGGGGCAAGGTTGTGATTCATCGGGGCTCCCAGCCGCGCGGGACGGAGCGCGATCCGCAGCAGTTCTCCGGGTTCGACAACATGCGTCGACGCACCGTGGACGTGCAGTCCGTCGCTC
>JAPLOC010000425.1 GCA_026692825.1 Planctomycetota bacterium
CATGTACTCGAGCGACAGGCGCATCGCCTCGCGCTTGGCCGCGTCGGGCGCGTCCGACGGATCGGGCACGCGGTCGGTGATCGCGACCGCGAATTCGCGGGTGTGTCCAATGACCCAGTTGGTCATGTAGCCGCCGTAGCTGCCACCCATGACCCCCAGTCGTTTCGAATCGACATGGGGCTGGGCTCGCATGAACTGCGGGACGGCCTGAATATCGACCCAGTCGGCCGACCCCCAGGCACCACGAATCGCGGCGCAGTGGTCGCGACCATACCCCTTGCTCCCGCGCGGATTCGAAAAGAACACCACGTAACCTTGTGCCGCCAGTAGTTGAAATTCGTGGAAAAAGCCGACGCCATACTGGGCGTGCGGCCCGCCATGAATCTCCAACACACCCGGCATTTTGGCCTTCCGAAGTCGGGCTGGCGGTTGCAGCATCCAGACATGGACATGGGCACCATCTTTGGCAGTGATCCAGTGTTCGGTCGGCTCCGCGAGTTCCAGCTCATCGAGCAGCGGCTGGTTGAACCGCGTGAGCGGGGTCACGCGGATCTGGTCGGCTTCGACCTTGCCGACACAGATTTCCGCCAGACTCGTCGCGGTCCCCACACACAGCCCCAACAGCGAGCCACGTTTCGCGACGCTGCCCAGGTGGTGGTCGGCGATCGCGGTGGTGAGAAACGAGAGCTTTCCACTGGCGACCGTCACCGACGCGATGTGCGATCTTCCGTGTTTGCCGAACTTCGCGTACAGACGTTTGCTATCGTGACTCCATTCAAATCTCGGCGCGAACGCGGCTTCGGCCGAATCGGAGATACTGGCCGCGAGCAGGCACTCATCGGTTCCCGCCGTCAGGCTGCGGGCCTTGCCCTGTTCGGGATCGCAGACGAACAGCTCAAGATTCTCGACACTGTACGCGCCATCTTTTCCTACTCGGCCGGCGTACGCGATGTGTTTCCCGTCGGGTGACCAGGCGACGGACGATTTGGGTCCCTCGGGAAGCCCGGGGATCGGCGTGAATTCCCCGGTCGTCAGATTCCAGCGCAGCAGCTCGTCGAATTCCGGATGCAAAATCGCCTTTGGGTGACGGTTCGTCGCGATCACCAGTTGTGTCGAGTCGGGCGAGAAATCGAACGAACACGCTCCCAGCGTGTCGTCGCGGTACTCCTGGCGGGTTTCTCCCGTGACGGCGTCCAGAATGTACAACTGGTACCGCTGACCGTTGAAATATCCGTCGCCATCCAGGCGATACCACATGTCGTCCAGGACGCGAGGCGGGTCATTCTCTCCCGATTCGGTCCGGGCCTTTTTCGCGGCCTCAGTCCAGACCGACTCCTGTTCGCGAAAACTGACGGCGATCAACCGGCCATCGGGAGACCAGGTGAACTCCCCAAATCTGCGCCCCCCCTTTCTCACGCTCCGAGATCAGCGCCAGCCGGCTTCCATCGGGCGAAAAACGTGGACGCCGATCTTTGCCGCCGGAGGTGAATTGTCGCGGTTCCCCCCCGTCGGTCGATACCGACCAAATGTTGGTGACATAGTTGTTCTTCTCTCCGACATGTTTGCGGACAAACACAATCGACTTGCCGTCGGGAGCGATCTGCGGGTCGGAAACCCAGATGATCCGCGTGAGATCGTCGATCGTAATCAGCCGACGAGTCCCGGCTTCTGAGGTGGAAGTTGCGGCAGCGCGACGACGGGAATTTGGCTTCATGGTGTGGCCCACAGAGGGAGAGCGTGCGGACGACTTTGGGAGATATCACTTGGCATCGCACTGTAACTCTTTCAACCGCCCGGTGACAGCGGATCCGGCATCCGTTGAGACTCGGTTTTCCTCACGGAGGCAATTCGCCACAATGCGCGTTGCGGATCTTTGCCACCGAATCCACGTTCCCCGAACGCTCTCCACGATCATGCGCCAACCCACCGACACTCCCTGGAGATCTGTCGTCACCGCCTGCGTTCTCCTCGCTTGCGCGGTCGGTGCTGTCGCCGACGATCAGGCGGTTGAGAACCTGCGGGTTCGCCCTGATCCACGCTACATTCCCCCCAAGGGATATGTTTGTTTTCGTACCACGGCCAAGCCCACGATCGATGGCAGGCTCGATGAGACCGCCTGGCAGCAGGCTCCGTGGACTGAAGATTTTGGCGATATCGAAGGGGACGCCAAACCGGCCCCCCGATTCCGGACACGGGCAAAAATGCTGTGGGACGACGAGTTCTTTTATGTCGCCGCCGAACTCGAAGAACCGCATGTCTGGGGAACACTCACCAAACACGATTCCGTCATCTTTCAAGACAACGATTTCGAAGTGTTTGTCGATCCCGATGGAGATGGACACAACTATGGCGAATTCGAAATCAACGCCCTCAACACCGGCTGGGATTTGCGTCTGCCGATCCCGTACAAGGATGGGGGTTCCGCCGACGACGGCTGGGAGATTCCCGGATTGAAAACCGGTGTCGCGATCGAGGGGACACTCAACGACCCGTCGGACACGGACAAACGCTGGACGATCGAACTGGCGTTTCCCTGGAAAGTTCTCTCGGCTCTCAAGGCGAAGCCTCCCGAAATCGAACACAGTGCCCCGCGTGACCGCGAACAGTGGCGGGTGAATTTCTCGCGCGTCGAATGGAAACACGAAATCGCCGACGGCAAGTACCGCAAGATTCCCAACATGGCCGAGGACAACTGGGTCTGGTCACCGCAATACACCGTGAACATGCACCGTCCCGAGACCTGGGGAGTCGTGCAGTTCTCGACGGCGAAAGCGGGGAGTCGCCCGGCGCGCGAGGTCCGCTTCACCCCCGATCCCGCCGGCCAGGCGAAATACCAGCTCACGCGCATTTACTACGCGCAACAGGCGCACCGCAGCCGGCATGGGGAATACGCCGACGTGATCACCAAACTCGATCTGACCCGACTCGACGATCCGTCCCTTGTCGGAGAGATTCGCCTCACTCCGCTGGAAAAGAGTTACCGCGCGACTGCGACCATCAAGACTCCCGACGGAACGGAAGAGACCTGGCACATCAGCCACGACGCCCGGATCTGGAAGGATTGATTTCGAGGCCCCATCGTTCCCACTGCCTCCGACCGATTTCCGTTTCCCCCGGATCACCATGACAACTCAACTCACCTGGCTGGGGCACAGCGCCTGGCTGTTGGAAACCGCTGGCAAAAAGGTCTTAATCGATCCATTTTTCACCGGCAATCCCGCCGCCACGATCTCCGCCGACAAAGCGGAAGCCGACTTCATTCTCATTAGCCACGGACATGGCGACCATGTGGGCGACGCCGTCGACATCGCGAAGCGAACAGGAGCGCTGGTCATCGCCAACTACGAAATCATCGAATGGCTGTCGGGTCAGGGAGTGACTCATGCTCACGCGATGAACACCGGCGGTGGGCACTCGTTTCCCTTCGGCCATTTGAAATTGACGATCGCCCATCACACGTCGATGCTGCCCGATGGCTCCAACGGCGGCTGCCCGGTGGGGTTCTTGATTCGCCTGAACGACGGACGCAGAATCTATCACGCCGCCGACACCGGTTTGTTCTATGACATGAAGCTGATCGGCGAAGAGGGGATCGATCTCGCGATCCTGCCCATCGGCGACAATTACACCATGGGCCCCGACGACGCGCTACGAGCCGTCCGGCTGATTCAGCCCCAGGTGGTGATCCCGACTC
>JAPLOC010000426.1 GCA_026692825.1 Planctomycetota bacterium
GCGAACCAGCGCGTCGACCACTTGCAGGGTCGAAGCGGGGTCGACGTTGCGATCCAATTCCCCCACCACCAGCAGCAATTTCCCCTGGAGTCGATGCGCCTGGGTGACGTTGGACTGTTCTACATAGTGCGGTCCCAACGGCCAGCCCATCCATTGCTCGTTCCACCAGATCTTATCCATGCGATTGTCGTGGCAACCACAGTCGGCGACCGCCGCCTTGTAAAAATCGCCATGCCATAACAACGCCCCCAGAGCGTTTTGTCCCCCCGCCGATCCGCCGTAGATGCCCACGCGCGTCAAATCGAGTTCCGGATGGCGTTTCGCGAGTTCCCGCATCCACAGAATGCGGTCGGGAAAGCCGGCGTCCGCGAGATTCTTCCAGCAGACGTCGTGAAACGCTTTCGACCGGTCCCCGGTTCCCATGCCGTCGATCTGCACGACGCAAAACCCCCGGTCGGCGAGTTCCCGCGCCCCCCAATACGGTTGAAACGCCTTGGGTACGTGACTCGAATGAGGGCCGGCGTAAATCAGCTCGACCACGGGGTAGCTCCCGCCCGGGGCGAAATCGCGCGGCCAATGCACGATGCCAAAAATGTCGGTTGTTCCATCGCGCCCCTTGGTCGCGAATCGGGTAGGAAACCGCACTCCCGCCAACGTGAATTCCGAACTGTCGGCGGTCTCCAGGTCGCAGACCCGAGTTCCATCCGACGCGCGGCGTAGTTCATGGATGGGAGGGAGATCCACACGAGACCACGTATCGATGAGAAAGTCCCGATTCGGTGACCACTGAACTCCGTGCGTCCCATCTCCCTCGGTCAGCCAGGTGAGGCCGGTCCCGTCGAGATTGACCCGCCCCCAATGCACGTAGTAAGGATCCTGGTCCGGAAAGACACCGCTGGCGCGAAACCAGATCTGTCGCGTTTCCGTGTCCACCCGGTCGACTCCGCGAACGACCCATTCACCGCGGGTGATCTGGTTTTTCACCACGCCAGTGTGCGAATCGAACAGATACAGATGGTTCCAGCCATCGCGCTCGGACATCCAGACAAGTTCTCGCGTCGCGTCCAAGTAGTTCACATAGAATTTGCCGGCGTAGTTGATGAACGTGGGCGTCGTTTCATACACAATCGCACGGACGGCACCGGTACTCGCGTCGATGGCGAGTATCCGCAGCGTCTGATGTCCCCGGGCGTTGTACACAAACGTCAGCCGCGCGCTGTCTCTGTCCCAGCGCACATCGTCGATGTTCCAGGGAGAGTTGAAGAGGTCGTCTGCCAGCGCGATTCCCTTGCCTGCGGAAACATCGAACAACCGCGGCTGTCGCAGCGGGATTGGATCTCCCGGTTTGATGTAGGGGTACGAATGCAGTTTGGGCTGCGATCCGTCGCGTGGTGCCGACTCGATCAGATGCACCCTGGGTTCCGGGACGGCACGCGTGCGAATCGCCAGCAGGCGCGCACTATCGGGAGACCAATACACTTCCGGCAGAGATTCGGGCCAGTCGGGAGTTTCGTAATCCATCTCGACGGCGCGGGCCCGCACCGCGTCGCGGTGGTAACTGTCGGTCGGCGATCCATCCCGGCTCATCGGACGCTCGACGCCGGTGTCCCGTTCCCGCACGAACAGATTGTGATCACGCACAAACGCCACGAGTTTGCCGTCGGGAGAGGGAACCCCATCGGGTGTGGGCTGAGCATCCCGGCGAGCAGGGCGAGTCCCGCGTCGCTCTTCGCGCGGTGGTCGCTTGCCGTCGATCAGTGCGAGCCCCCGTTGATCGGTCGCCTGGACGACGGCGACCGGCATATCTTCTGGGCCGGTCACCAGCCAGCGGTGGCCGGCGAACGTGTGTTGCGCCCGCTCCTGTTTCGGCTCAATCTTGCCATAAGAGCGACGCGCTCCTCCCGGTTCCAGCCAGAAGATCTCGACGGGCTGATCCAGTTCGTTCACAAACACAATCTCGGTTTCGGCACCGGTTCGCCGGGATGCCCGGATGGGCAAATCGGTCGGCAGGGATTCAGGAGGAGTCGGCGGGGCCTGGGAGATCGTGTAGTCGGCTAGCGTCAACTTCCAGGCGGCTCCCCGGCCGCGCAGCGTGACTGCAGAGTGGTCGTCAAGAAACTCAATCGATTCGACTGGCAGCTTGTCGGCGGAGAGGGGCTGTTTCAGGAGTTCTCCCAGGGAGGCGGCAACGCGGGAATGATCAAACGCGGGGCGACGAACACCCGTCTGCGTGTCGACAACAACGAATTCGCGAGTCTCCGCCGGCAGGTCGTTCCGGTACCAGAACCATTTTCCCGCATCAAACCAATGTGGCTCGATCGACGATTTGTAAACACGCGGCGACGGGCGATTCTGCCCGAACGTGGCAGCGGACCCGACGTGCGACAGCGTCAACAGAATTGCAAAGCGGGCGACCCAGCGGACGATGGACATCGTGACTGACCGGCAACGGGATGAACAGTTGAATTTGGTAGCTCCAGCCAGCACTTGGATGAAGCGCTTGGCCGGTAGCGAGGAGTGAGTTTCGTGCAGGGGAGAAGACAAATCAATCGGGCACCGTCCCGTATTTGAAGCGCGACGTGAAAGAATCCAATTTCCCACTTGCAATCAAGAGTATACACGCGTATCCTTTCTTTACGTACACATACTGATTGCACGTCCCCCATCGCGGTGATTCCATGGCGCGTCCATTCTGTCCCTCCCAATCGGCGGTTACAAACAATTTTCACGTTTCAACAGGCAATCTCTCAGACAAATTGACATAATCAACCGGATCTTCCGTTCAAGATTCTCGCCTCCGTGGCGAATCGTACGCGCCCTCAATCTTTCCAGACGACTCCGCCGGATTCCGAATTCATGGCCACGACGACGGCAGGCTCCCCTCCCGAACGCCTGAGCGACAACGATGTGCAGGCGATCGACCGCCTTCGCGATATCTACGCTCAACTCAAACAGGAACTCTCGCGGGTCATCGTCGGGCAACAGGCGGTCATCGAACGGCTGGCGATCTGCCTCTTTGCCCGGGGCCACGCCCTGCTGATGGGGGTTCCCGGTCTCGCCAAAACACTGCTCGTCAGCAAGCTGTCGGAAACGATGTCGTTGAAGTTCAACCGCATCCAGTTCACTCCCGACCTGATGCCAATGGACATCACCGGGACCGACATTCTGCAGGAAGGGGTCGGGGGCAAACGCGAATTTCAGTTCGTCCACGGCCCGGTCTTCGCGAATATCGTGCTGGCCGACGAAATCAATCGTGCCCCTCCAAAAACCCAGGCGGCGATGCTCGAAGCGATGCAGGAACATCGCGTCACCGTGGTCGGCAAA
>JAPLOC010000427.1 GCA_026692825.1 Planctomycetota bacterium
AAGCGTTTTTCGCGGATCAACTGATTGAACTCGTCGACCTTCTCGGCGAATTCTTTCTCGATCGCGGCTTTGAAGTCCCGTTCGCGTTTGATGCTCCCGCGAACCTCGGCATTCCGCTGATCGAGTTCGATCTTGGGGCCATTGATCTTGCGGGAGTAGTCAACTTGCTGCCGCGACGCGACCAGCGACTTGAGCAGCGGCGCGGTGACCCTGGCATCGAGTCCCGACGCTTCGATCGCTTCCTGAGCCTTGCTGAGAATCGCCTGGGCGGGGTCGGGATCGGTGTCGGCGAGCTTTTCCGCTTTGTACTTGGCGTTGCGGACTTCGGTCCGCAGTTTGTCGGCCGCGGCCTGACGGCGGTCGTCGGCGTGTTCGATCGGTTCGGAGTCTTCGGCCGTCGCTTCGTCGGCGGCAGCACGTTCGCCGGAAGTGAGTTGAATTTTCTTCTTCCGCTTGGCGGCGGCCTGATTGGCACTGTGCGTCGACAGGAACTCGCGGATCTCGCTCATTTGCCGGGCCGACAGTTTCTGGCCCGACTTGTACGCTCGCAGGTACAGATCATACGCGGCGTCGCGATCACCCGCCCGCAGGGCTTCTTTCCCCTGGCGGAACAGGTCGGCACCCGACTCGTGACCGGCGACCACGCCGGGATCTTCAAACGCGGGAGCGCTGGCCAATTCTTCGTCCGCGACGTTGGCGGTTTCGACTGCCGGGCGATCTTCAAACGCGGCCGGCTCCTCACTCAATTCGGGAACGTCCTCTTCAACACGTTCACGGGGTGCGCGGGCTTCCAACGCTTCACGCGCCGCACGGGTGTCTCGTTCTCGCTTGGGAGACCGCGCTTCCGATTTGGGCTGCGCCACGGGAGCGACAGGTTCGTCGTTCCAATCTTCATCGGCAGCGTCTTCGTCCTGCGATTCGACAGGTGCGGTCTCGCCTTCGACTTCGTCTACGACGCGAGCTTTCTGAATCGAGGCGGGAGTGTCGTAAAATTCCGAGGATTCGTCACCCGATTCGGACGGAGTTTCCGTATCGCTTGCTTCGAGTGCCCGGAGCGTCGCCTCTTCATCCATCTCGTTCGCAGACGAACTGCGGGCCGAAGCACCACGGGCGACAGTCACCCGGCTCGCCAGCATCTTGCGGGCGACACCCATCTGGTACTGCAAGGGGCCTTCCCCCTCCAGGCCAGCCTGGTCAGCCAGTCGAACATACCGTTCGGCGTTGACCGTGTCGGCCTCTTCGTTCACTTGGCGAGCCCGCTTCAGCAGGTAGGCGACCCGTTGCTTCTTGGCGGCCGGAGAGCGGCTGTCCTTTTTCCAGGACGATTCGACTTGCCGAAACTCGGCGATGTCTTCGAGCAGTTTGTCCGGGCTGTCGCCGAACAACTGCGGCCGCAACCCTTGAGCGTGGCAGGCGCGGGCCATCTTTTCGGCGGCCTCGTCGTGCCCGCAATTGAATTCACGTCGCGCCTCGGCGAGGAGTTCCTTGGCGTTGACCGGTTTGCGATCGCCCGCGGACTGGCCGCGGACGACGCTGGTTTCGGACGCGGCCTGCTTGCGCGCTTTGGCGAGCAGTGTCTGGACATCGCGTCGTTCGGTCTCACTGAGTCTGTCGCCGGCCGACTGGGCCTGCTCCAGTTGGTCGACCGCCTGAGCGAAGCGGTTGTCCTGAAACAATCGCCGACCTTCCTTGTACAGCCCACGGGCCGATTGGGGAGAATCGGTCGCTCCGCCTCCCTTCGGGGGATTCGGCGCGGGTTTGTCGGCGGCGAAAGTGGAATTGGCGCACCAGATTGTGGTCGACAACGCGCCGATCCAGGCAATGAACTCAAAAGTCCTGCGCAAGGTTGCGTCCTCCTTTTTGACGGAACCGGGTAACAGTCTGGCGCGAAACGTGGCTGTGTCTGTTCGGCCGACGGAAACTGAGAACATCCGAATGGGAAACGACGAAGGGATTGGGGGGGGGTGAAGACGAAGACGAGGTGGGGCGTCGCATGGCCCGTCGTGGAACGACGAAACAAGGACATTTGTCGCAATGAACGCGACGACGATGGGATTCTTGGGGAGGTTGATCGGGGAGTGATCGGAGAGGGTGAGTAGATAGTCAAAACTCCGCGAGAGGGTCAAGACCATTCTGAGCCGAATTCACGCGATTTTTCCGCCTGTGCGGCTCACGTCCGTCACACTGCGGAACCGTAACAGTCTGGCGAATTTTCATGCCCCGAAAGCGGTGATCGATGACGTTCGATCCCGTGCCACGGTATACTCCCGCTTCTTCGCTGTTCCTCCCGCCAACCCAGTCTTCCATGCCGGCGATCTACGAACTCCCCATTCAAGTTGCCCTCGAAGACATCGATCCGCTTGGGCACGTGAATAACGTCACGTACGTGCAATGGATGCAGTCGGCGGCATTGGCCCATTCGGCGGCGCAAGGCTGGCCTCACGAAGCCTACGTTCAATTGGGTGCCGGGTGGGTCGTTCGCTCGCACACGATCGAGTACCTGCAGCCCGCGTACTCGGGCGACAGTGTTGTCGTGGTAACCTGGGTCGCCGACATGAAAAAGGTCACCTCCCTGCGACGATACCGCATCGTTCGCCGAACGTTGCGTGAGACCGGCCCGCACGAAGCACTGCTGGCGACAGCGGCGACCGATTGGGCGTTCGTCGATTTCAAAAGTCGCCTGCCCCGCCGCATTGCCCCCGAAGTGAGTCGGTCGTTTGAGATCGTCGATCCTCCCATTTCGTGACACACACCCGAATCTTGTTCAACTCTTTGTTGTGATTCCCCGCCATGCCCGCAACCCACGCCACTCCGTTGTCGACACAGCAGCTTCGGGCGCATGTCGATCGTCTTCCCCGCTACCTGTTGGGGCACTATCCGACCCCGCTGGAGTTCTGTCCGAAACTGTCGGCGGCGCTCTCTGGTCCCCGCATCTACATCAAGCGGGATGATTGCACCGGGCTGGCGTTTGGCGGAAACAAGACTCGGCATAACGAATTCCTGATCGCCGACGCGCTCCGACTGGGGGCCGACTTGCTGGTCTGGGGTGCGGGAGTTCAAAGCAACAACTGCCGACAGACGGCGGCCGCCTGCGCCCGAGCGGGACTGGACATTCACCTGGTGCTGGGACGGGGCGGACCGGCCGCCGAGCCGGACGAAATCCAGGGCAATCTCCTGCTCGATTATCTGGTCGGGGCGCACGTGGACATCGTCGAGGAGGCGATTGGGATCGAACTCGATGGACGCATCGCCCGCGAAACGGAAGCGCATCGCTCTCGTGGTCGCAAGGTGTATGGCTGGGACAAACACGTCTGCAAACCGCTGGCCGCGGTGAGTTACGCGCTGTGTGTGGCGGAGATTATTGAGCAGAGCGGTGCCATGGGCTTCACTCCCCACGCGATGTACGTGAGTTCGGCGGGATCGACGGGAGCGGGGGTGGTCCTGGCGCAGAAAGCGCTGGGACTGGATTGCCGGGTGAAGAGCGTCGCCCCCATCCAATGGCCTTGGGACACACAGGCCGACATGGGAGAGATCGCCGACAAGGCGGGGCGGCTGATCGGACTGGAGCTGGGTCTGGGGAAAAGCGATGTGGAGGTGAGCTTCGATTCGATTGGTCCTGGATACGGCAAGCTGTCGGACGCGGGGATCGAGGCGATTGAACTGACTGCGCGAACCGAGGGGATTTTGCTCGACCCGATGTACAGCGGCAAAGCGATGGCGGGATTGATCGCCGACATTCGTGCCGGGAAATTCCAGCCCACCGATTCGGTGGTCTTCATCCACACCGGCGGCACACCCGCCCTCTTCGCGTACAGCGACAAGATCGCGGCGAAAATGCATCCCCGACGGCTGCCGGCAGTGTAAGTCGCGAGACCATCCCTTGGAGGGCGGGATCTCGATCCCGCCTTTCGTTCATCCGCCATCGACAACCTTTTCTTAAAGAGCCGCGCACGTAGTAAGCGGGCGTCGAGTACCGCTTACTGCGTGCGCGGCTCTTTGCGGCGCTCCGCCATCCGCTGTTACTGTTTCTGTGCTGGTGTTCAGCGGACCGGAACGGCAAGCGGGCGGAAGCCCAGTTTGTTGCTGGACCCGGACGGGTCGTACCTGCGGCGGAGGGACGAACACGAGGTCGGCGCGACGTTCATCGCCGCCACAAAGGCGTCGATGTCCACCGGCTTGTGGAGTACCGTCCAGCAGCGGTTCCCGTGATTCAAAGCGCGTTAGACCATCCCGCCAACAGCGGCTCGAACAGTCTGTGGCATCCAT
>JAPLOC010000428.1 GCA_026692825.1 Planctomycetota bacterium
GTATTGACCTCGAACACCTTGACGATCAACGGCGGAACGTTTTTAATCGCGACGTCGAGTACCACCGGCTGATCGACGGCGAATTGCGTCGGATTCGTCGGAGCGAAATCGATGTCGATCCGCTCTTTGAGACGCTGGTAGATTTCCGGGGGCAAGAGAGCCGCCCACTGCTCCGGGGTTCCCAGCCCGTTGACGATTTTCGCTTCGGCAAGCAGGTACTTGAGGTAAACGTCGTTGACGAACGGCTCAAATTCCTTCGCGTTCGGCAGCTCCTTGAGAAAGTGCAACAGGTGACTGCGAACCAGCGGTTCATCATCACCAATCACCGGGAACAGCGTTTCGTCGATAAAACGTCGATTGAGGTCGCAGGGAAACCGACGAATCGATTCGGACTTCAAAAAACTCTCGGCCGCATACCCCACCGGCCGGGGAAGCTGGAGATACGCCAGAAACCGCTCGCGATTGAGCTTCCCCTGTTGCTGGTCCAGCACAAGCTGGTGATACAAAACATGCGCCTTGAGTGAGTTGTGGACGGGACCCAGGCGCTTCGCGAATTGAGACAGTCGGATGAGGTAAGCCTCCAGCAACTTGGGATCGTGTCGCCAGTCTTCATCCGCAGAGGGTTGCAGTCGTTTCAAATACGCGTTGACGAACGCCTGGTGATTGAGAAGTTCGGGCTTCTTTTTTGCGAGCTCTTCGAGTTGAGTAAGTAGAAGTTGCGTGTGAATTCCCAGCGAACCGAAGCCGCCGGAATTCTCGTGGTTCAGATCGGCGACAATCAGATCGACCAGTTTCGGATAATCGGGGCGGGTGAGCCGGCCGAGCAGGTCGCGGCGCTGATTGGGGTGAAGTGGCGTTTGAATCAGCCAGTCGATCGCGTCGTTTTCAAACCCGTTGACGTTGTCGGTCGAGATCCCCACAGCCCGCTGCTGGAATTGAGCCCGCGAAATCAGCTCGGGATCGAGTTTCGTCGGAAGATTCGGTTCGGCACTGAGATCCTCGCGCTGATGGTTGAACTGTACTCCGGTTCGTCGGATGAGATAGTCGAGTGATGCCTGCGGAGCGCGGTCGTAGGTCAGCAGGGCGTGCCGGGTGCGAATCTCCCAGAGCCGCTGCGATTCGCCATGCCGCTCGAGCCAGGGTGCCTGCAACTCGACAACCTTGGCGTACTGTTCTGTCGCCAGATAGTGCAACGAATGAAAGTAATAGAAGTCCTCGGTGCCGGGGACCAGTTGTTCGAGCGCTTTCGCCCGGTCACCCGCGAGAACAAAGTCTTCGACAAATCCAATTTCCCCACCGGAAGCGGGAGCGGCGGCGAAGAGTGCGAGAACCATCAGCGTGCGAATTCGGTGCATGGAGAAACCTGAAATGTCGAACGGCAGCGGCGGCTTGAGCCGGGATCGCCGGCGGGAGCGCAGGACGAACCGGTACGATTGTATCGCGCGGGATGGCAGTTGAGGTACGACGTAGAGCCGCGCCCGTCAGGAAGCGGAAACCGATCACCGCTTCCTGACGGGCGCGGCTCGGGTTCAGAATCGCAAAGTCCGCCGCATGGAGTATAGACGCCCACCGCCGCCGACAGTTCCCCAATCTGGAACAGAATTTCCAGATCGTGTGGAATTCTGTCCCCGCAGTCGCCGTTCTAGGGATCGACCAGCACGTGTTGCAGTTGCAACGGCAGATCCTCGGCCGACATCTGTGGCGTGTTCTTGTACGGGTTGTACAACGGATCCCCGACCATCGTGATCACCCACGACTGGAACGGACAGGTCGCCGCGTATACCTCGGCCAAAGTCAGTTTGCCCGTGAGCAGCAGGGGAAAGAA
>JAPLOC010000429.1 GCA_026692825.1 Planctomycetota bacterium
CGGTATCTGCCATGTGTATGTCGACAAGTCGGCGGACCTCGCGATGGCTCGCGACATCATCGTGAATTCGAAATGTCAGCGGCCGGGCGTCTGCAATGCCGCCGAGTGTCTGCTGGTTCATGCCGACATCGCCGCACAGTTTCTTCCCCAGGCGGCCGCGACCCTGAGAGAACATCATGTCGAATTGCGGGGCTGTCCTCGCACGTTGGAGCTGGTCTCCGGTTGTCGGCTGGCGACTTCCGAAGACTATCGGACCGAGTATCTCGATCTGATTTTGTCGGTTCGGGTCGTCGACAGTCTGGAGCAGGCGATGGAACATATCGCGACGAATGGTTCGCACCATACGGATGCGATCGTGACCACCGATGCCGAGGCGGCGCGGCGATTTGTTTCCGTTGTCGACTCGGCGGCGGTCGTGGTCAACGCCAGCACGCGGTTCAATGACGGAGGCGAATTGGGACTGGGGGCCGAGATCGGCATCAGCACCGACAAGTTTCACGCCCGAGGGCCGTGTGGCCTGCGAGAACTGACCAGCTATAAGTACGTGGTTGAAGGATCGGGCCAGGTTCGTTCCTGAAGAACCACAGGTACCATTCCGGGAACAGGATGTCCCATGTCGCACGCGCTGACCGCTTCGGAAACGGAATTGCTGTTGTCGGGGCTCCCCGTACCGCCGCCGCGGGCCAGTGGCCGGGGAGGCGACGAAGTGGCCGACGCTCCGGGCCGACGATTGGAGTCGGAGGGATGGAACCGTTTATTGTCACGGTTTCTGGAGCGATTTTGCCCCGTTCTGGGGGAGTTGGTACGGACCCCGCTTGTGCCGGTCGAATGTCTCCCAGGCGAACCACGGGGGGCCGGGGGAGTCTTGTGGGGCGAACTGGAACCACTGGACGAGCCCTTGGGCTTGGAATTCGACGCCGAGCTGCTGTTTCCCTTGCTGAACCGCCTGCTGGGTGGGGATGCGACGAATGACGAGCGGGATGCGCACCAACGGGCGAGAGTTCTAGGACCGATGGAGCGGCGATTGATCGAGCGAGTGGGCACACTGGCGGCTCAGGAGTTGTGTTTCGCATTTCGCGACGTGTTGGGTGTGCCGTTGATTTCGTCGGCGTTCGTCTGGCGGGCCGATGAGGGGGACGAACGTCGGGGACCGGGGGGGGTATCGAAGGAGAATCGCCTGCGTGCCAGGATCCAGGGCGGGGGCCTCTTGGGTGGGATGACGTGGTGGATTCCGGAGGCTTTGGTCAACATGCTGAATCCGGGGGAGACGCATCCCGGAAGTACAGCAGGACGTGCCGGGGGGGACGGGGGATCGCTTGGCGCGGACGAGGTTGAAGCCGTGGCTGTCATCGGAGAGTTGGAGCTAGAGCCGGCGGAATGGGAGGAATTGAGCGTGGGGGATGTGATTGTTCTGGGGGAAGGTGAGCAAACTGAAGTGCTGGTGGAGTTGGCGGACGGCAAAGTTCTGCGTGGGGAGGGAGGAGTTTGGGAGGGGCGCAAGGCGGTGCGGATTGTGGCACCGGAGGAGGGCGTGAGACGCACCGTGTGAGTTGTCGTACTTTTAACTCCACGTAGCCGAAAACACGACATTCCACTCGTGCCGGAAGGGGTCTTACGAAAGCCGGATGTCGGCTGGTGTTGGCGACGACCCCATCCACCTTGTGTGGATTGGTGAATCAGATCTTCGCTCTGTCTGCCACACACGACGTTGCTAACCAAAACAATCGTTACCACTGGCGATGTCGTGCTTTTTGCGAGGCATGAATGCGTTTCGCGTTCGCTGCGACGATTGGCGCCCAATCGCTTTGCGAAACGGACGAGTCGCATTTGACGCCAAACGGAGTATAACTCTTACCGCTTAAGTCGATTGAGCCAACGACTTCCAAGCGGGCGGTTGTGAATTCTCGGTACTTTCGGATACTTACTCAGTTGAGGTTTCATGCGAACTGAGTCCCGGGATCACATTCTTTCCTTCGCCACCCACCATGCCCAGCGTCCGCTCTCCCCAGTCGGTCTGTCAAATCGGCGTAGTCCGGGGTGATATCACGCCCCCGGTTGGTATTTACCACCGCTTGTGGGGGGCCGCCACGCATGAACGGGCGACCGGCGTCCATCGACCGTTGACTGCGACGGCGGTGTGCTTCCGCCCGGTTGATGGTGATCTTGCCCGCGAACGGATCCTGATCGCAGTCGACCACTGTCTGTTGTGGGGCGGTGAGCAGAGTCGTTTGCTGGCGGGGCTGGCTGGTCGCGCACAGATTCCTGCGGAGTCGATTCAGATCGCCTACTCACACACGCATTCTGGAGGGTTGATCGACCTGTCACGCCGGAATCGTGCCGGGGGAGAACTGCTGGAGCCGTACCTGGAATCGCTCGAGGTCGAACTGGCCCGGCTGATTGTCGTGGCGCGTTCTCAAGCTGAACCGGCACA
>JAPLOC010000430.1:0-5432 GCA_026692825.1 Planctomycetota bacterium
AGTGCCAGAACGAACGGAGCCAGCACAAGAACCGGGCGTTCGCCCGCAAGATGCTGACCGCCAAACTGTTTCAGATGGAACTCGAACGCCGCAGCGCCGAAAGCGCGGCCAAGCGTGGCGAGAAAACCAAGATCGGTTTCGGCGGCGGCACGATCCGTACGTATGAACTCAATCCCACACAACGGGTCAAGGACCATCGCACGATGTGCGTTTCCAACAACCCGACGAAAGTCTTCGACGGAGACTTGAAAGAGTTTCTCGACGCGTTCCTTCGCGAACAGATCGGCAAACCAGCGTCGTAACGCGCACCTGTCGAATTACAGCGCCATCGTAACACGCACCAAGAGCCGCGCACGCCAGTAAGCGGTCCCCGTCGTCCCGTCGAGCTTTGCGACCATGCCGGCTCCCTCCGTCGTCCGAAATGTCGCGGCGTTCACCCTGTCGGCGATCTCTCTGGTTGTGGTGTGTCTTGCGATCGCACGCCCTCTGGCGACCGCGACCGAGTCTGGGCCGTCTCGCGAGAGCGGCAATCGGAAAATCGCCGATTCGAATCCGATCCGCGAACTGTTTCAGGGCGAACGACTCGACCTCTGGTCACTGACGGCCCCCGAATCGCGCGGGCTTCCCTCCGTTCGCGCGGGTGATCGCGTTCGAACTCCCGTCGACCGCTTTATCGTGTCGCGACTGGAGTCGGTCGGAATCGCGCCCAATCCTCCCGCCGACCCCGCCACGCTCATCCGGCGACTCTCGTTCGATCTGCTGGGACTCCCTCCCACCGCCGACGAGGTCAGGGCGTTCGTGAAGGAATGCGAGGCCGAACGAACGCAGCGACCGGCACAACAGTCTCGCGGCAACGCGTACGATCGCCTTGTGGACCGGCTGCTCGCGTCCCCTAGGTATGGCGAACGCCAGGCTCGCTTGTGGCTGGATGTGGTGCGATACGCCGACACGAACGGCTACGAACGCGACGAGTTTCGTCCGCTGATCTGGCAGTACCGCGATTACGTGATTCGCGCCTTTAACGACGACAAGCCGTTCGATCAATTCATTCGCGAGCAGCTCGCGGGGGACGAACTGGTTCCGTCGCCACCACGCGATTCCGCGGAGGCCGACGCGTTGATCGCGACCGGCTATTTACGATTGGGACAATGGGACAGCACCGCCGCCATCTTCCAGGAAGAAGACCGGTTGCGCAGCGATATGCAGGCCGACCTCGTCAACACGACGGCGTCGGCCTTTTTGGGACTGACGATTGGGTGTTGTCAATGCCATGATCACAAGTACGACCCGTTCAGCCAGGCCGNNGTTACAGCCGCGCGACGACTTGGTGGTCTCGACCGAGGCGGAACTCGCCGAGATCGCGACCCACAACGCGGCGATCGACGGCGAAGCGCTGCCCCTGCGGGAATCGTTGGCCGCTCTACTCAATGGTGCCCGCGAGCGAATTCGTGCCCAGCGCCGGGAGGAACTCTCGGATGACGTGCGCACGTTGTTGGATACCGAGCCGGCGACGTGGGATGAGAAGACCAAAGCCGAACTGGAACCGATTGTCGCCCGGCTCAACGTCAGCGACGACGACGCCAAGGGTACGTTCGATGATGCGGACCGCGCGCAGTTCGACGAGTTGACGCAGCAGGTCGCGACGTGTGAGTCGAAACGGCGTGAATCCCGTCTGGCGTGCGGGGCGACCGATTTGGGCGAGTCGGCACCGGCCACGTTTGTGCTGTATCAGGGGGACCACACTTCGCCGCGCGAAGAGGTTCCGCCCGGGTTTGTTTCCGTCCTGTCACCCGAGCCTGCGGTTTGCGAACCGCCGCGTGAAGCGACCAGCGGTCGTCGACTGGCGCTCGCCCGTTGGATCGCGTCGGCGGAAAATCCCTGGACAGCGCGGGTGTTCGTGAATCGCGTCTGGCAACAGCATTTTGGGGTCGGACTGGTGGCGACACCCAACGACTTCGGCTACAGCGGTTCGCCTCCCACACATCCCGAACTGCTTGACTGGTTGGCGCGAGAGTTTGTTCGTGGGGGCTGGTCGGTCAAGGAATTGCATCGGATCATTTTGAAATCCGCGACCTATCGACAGAGCAGTCGCGCCCCACTGGAGAAATCGACCTCACCGCGCCAACATGCGATTGAACAGCATGATCCGGGCAATTCGCTGTATTGGCGGCAGAACGTGCGGCGGCTGGACGCCGAGTCGTTGCGTGATTCGCTGCTGTCGGTCGCCGGCCTGTTGCGCCCGTACGATTCCGGGCGCGCGTTGTGGCCCGAGGTACCCGAGGAGTTGTTGCACGCCCAGCCAGCGATTCTCGAAGCGCAAAAGGGGGATGACGGAGGCCGGATGCAGGGATGGTACACCGACCCGGTGGGAGAGACCGATGTGCGGAGCGTGTTTCTGGTGCGCAAGCGCTGTCTGCCGGTGCCGTTCCTGCAGGCGTTCGATCTTCCCGATTCCATCGTGTCGTGCGCCCGCCGGGATACGACTGTCGTCGCTCCACAGGCGCTCTTGCTGCTGAACAGTCCTGAAGCGGTCCGGACCGCGCAGGGGGTCGCCGACCGGGTGCGGGAGCAAGCGTCCGATGATCTGCGGTCGCTGGTCGAGACCGCCTTCCGCGTCGTTCTCGCGCGGGAACCCGATGGAGAGGAACGGGAACTGGGACTTGAGGCACTGCGCGGGCTGATCGAGACGCGGGGTGTGGCGAACGAAGAGACCGGCCGGCTCGCGTTGATTGATTTCTGCCGGGCGCTCCTCAATCTGAATGAATTCGCCTACGTCGATTGAACGCCATGTCACCCACTCGAATTCCGCTGATGAACTCGCCTTTCAGTCGACGTGAGTTGTTGGCTCACACCGGCGGAGGCTTTGCCGGGGTGGCGCTTGCGAGTTTGCTCGCCGACGAAGCTCGCGCTTCGGGACGGACACAGGTTGATCTTCTTCAACCACTCGCCGAGCGAATGCCGCACTTCGCCCCGTCGGCGAAACAGGTGATTTTCCTGTTCATGTACGGCGGGCCGAGTACGTTTGACCTGTTCGATTACAAACCGAGCTTGATAGAACTGCACGGGCAGCCGGTCCCCGCGTCGTTCAAAGAGCGGCCGGACAAAGTGGGCGGGGTCTTCAATCACTGCAAAGACGAATTGATGGCTGGCCCCTGGAAATGGTCGCGACATGGTGAAACCGGGCTGTGGTTTTCCGACCTGCTCCCGCACACGGCGAAACATGCCGACGAATTGTGCGTGGTGCATTCGATGTTCAGTGAGAGTTCCAACCACGGGCCGGCGACCCTCCTGATGAATACGGGGGCGACTTTGGGGGGTCGGCCGAGTCTTGGTTCGTGGATCACCTACGGACTCGGGTCAGCCAGCCAGAATCTGCCCGGGTACATTCTGCTGTACCAGGTGGGTGGTCTGGGCGGGTCGGCCAACTGGAGCAACGGGTTCCTCCCCGCGGCCTTTCAGGGAACTCGATTTCGCCAGGAGGGAACGCCGGTCCTCAACCTGCAGCCTCCCCCCGAGTTCGCCGACGTCCAGCGCTCGACGCTGGATCTCGCCCAAAAACTCAACCGGAAGCACGCGGACAAACGCCCGGGAGTTCCCGACCTCGATGGACGCATCGCGTCGTACGAACTGGCGTATCGCATGCAGTCGGCGGCGCTTGACGTGGGCGAACTGTCGCTCGAAACCGCCGCGACGCAAGAGAGCTACGGCTTGAACGACGAGAACAAAGACAAGGCGCTCTTCGGGCGAATGTGTCTCTTCTCGCGGCGGTTGATCGAAAAGGGAGTGCGTTGCGTTCAGATCTACAACGCGGTCGACAAGCTCGGCTGGGACGGGCACGACAACAACACCGACTACAACCGCCGCAACGCGGCCCAGACCGATCAACCGGTCGCCGCCCTGTTGACCGATCTCAAACAGCGCGGCCTGCTCGACACGACACTGGTGATCTGGGGAGGTGAGTTTGGCCGCACGCCGATGATGCAGGGGAACGAAGGACGGAATCACAATCCGTATGGCTTTGGCATGTGGATGGCGGGAGGGGGCGTCACGGCGGGGGCGACCATCGGCGCGACCGACGACATTGGACTGCGTGCGGTTGAAGAACCGCAGCCGGTGAAGAACCTGCACGCGACAATTCTCACGGCACTGGGACTCAATCCCGACGACCTCTATTACGAACATCACGGCCGGCAGGAACGACTGACGGGGGTTGCGGCGAGTTGGAAGACGATACCGGGAGTGCTGGAATAGGCCGCTTGCGGCCAGAGAGGCGCGAATCGAACTCAGATTCCTTGGTCTAGATCGCCGAAAAGGAACGGACCGCAATCCAGGCTCGTTTAGAATCCTTCAACTTCGATCACCTGTCCCCCGGGTTCACGGAACCGCGTGGCTGGTCCATGACCTGACGCAGCTTCCATTGGTGTCCACCCTTTCTTAGCCATACGGCCGCGACATGGGCAAAATCGGCTGAATTCGAAGCTTCAAATTGACCGGGAGTCGCGGCAATGCGAAACTGGCTACGTAGCCAGGATCGTTTCTGGGGCAACCGCTGAACCGTTGTAACAAGTCGCTTACCCGTTGGACCCGAAACGCCATGAAGTCACATCAACGCTCCGTATCGTGCTGGATTATTCTGCTGGCAGCGGGTGTCTGCGCCCAGGCATACGTCGCCGACGCGGGAATTGTGCTGACCGTGCGCGACACGATTTCTGGAATCGGAGGCGATAGCCTGGTCGCTGTCGCCGATCTCGACCACGACGGAATCCGCGACGTTGTCACGCGCAATGCTGGCGGTTTCACAATCTACGAACAGACTGGCGCAACCAGTGCGGTGCGGTTCAGCGCCGGATTCGTCATGCGGGGTGCTGTGGCAAACGACATTGACGGCGACGGCAACATCGAGATTCTGGTTTCGCCCCCCGACACAGCCACCGTCTATCGGGCCACGGGGAATGACACTTATTCACCGATCTACAGCGCCACAGGCGGTTACGGAATCATCGGCGGTTTGATGTCGGTCGGTGACGTCAACGGAAATGGCAACAAAGAGTTTCTGATTCCATCGAAATCCAACGGACTGTACGCCCTGGAATCGCAGGGGGGCGACGCGTTTTCAGTCATCGCGGCGTCGAATAATCCGGTCGAAATCGCCGCCCCGACCGCCGACCTTGATGGCGACGGTCAACCGGAAATCGTTGCGGGTGGCGACAACTCCGTCAACACCTATGTCTACCACCTTGTCGGCGGCAGTTTGCAAACAGTATTCCACTCGGCGACCGACGGGCTGTTGGGCGTTGGCGACACCGATGGTGACGGCCGGGCCGAGATCATCACCCGGCACAACGGGTTCGATACGCTCGGTTCGCTCGTCAGCGACGGGATGGGTGGTTACGTCGTCGCAGCCGAGGTTGCGTTGCCCGGCCAGGCATTCG
>JAPLOC010000430.1:5454-5959 GCA_026692825.1 Planctomycetota bacterium
TGATGGACGTCGACGGGGACGGAGTTGACGAGGTGGCGGTCGTTAAACGCAGCGCTACGAACCGCTTCGACGAACTCACGTTCTGGTCCCGGTCGGGGACGGGTCAATTTCACAATGTTTTCGACTCCGGATCGATGTTCACCCTTTCCAATCACGATTTCACGTCGATACTCAAGATCGGCGATACTGATGGAAACGGGCGTTCGGAACTGGCACTGTTGCAAGGGGGGACACTCTACATTCTGGAAGCGACCTCGTCGGTTCCCGAGCCGTCGACAATCGTCCTGGCGTTGATTGCCGGTGCCGCAGTGTGTGCCAGTCGAAGGGCGAGTTCGCGGTCGGTTTCGATTTCCTAAGAGGGAGTGCGGTCGGAGGTGGAGTGGTCGACATTCGGAATCGCGGCGAAGAGGCGAAGCCACGACGGGGGTCAAACGCGAATGAGGTGCGAACAGTTTGATGCCAGGGCGTCGCACGAGTGTCCTGTGTACGTTGACTTGTGGGTGTT
>JAPLOC010000431.1 GCA_026692825.1 Planctomycetota bacterium
ATCGGTGATGATGAACAGGCGAACGTTCCGCCCTTTGCTGCGCTCTCGCTGGAACTTCTTCGCCAATTCTCCCACGGCCGCGAAGACGTTTTCCTTGCCCGACGGGTCGTTCGCGATCGAACGAACCTTGGCAATCAGCGGTTTCACGTCGGCGGCCGGCTTGTCATTGAGCAGCGCGAACTTCTCGCCATAGGTCGCCACCACGGTCTGCAACGAGTCGGCACCCCCCTCGCCCAGTGATTCAAGCTGCCGATAGACGTTTTCAAACCGGTCGGCGATGAGATTCCGCCGTTCCTTCAACGACAACGACTGATCAAACAGCCAGATCACCGTCGTTTTCTTCTCGTGGAGCGACTGCTGGATTTCCCACGTCAGTCGATCGATCGCCCCCTCGACACCGCCTCCTCCCTGCGCAGTGTTTTCCACCGTTCCCCCGGTGGTGTCTACGGTCCCGCTGAAATTTCCCTCGGCGGGCAGTTGCGGTCCTTCATCCGCCAGTTTGATGTCCGGATCGACCTCTGCCGCCTTCTTCTCCAAACTCGCCTCGGCCCGTTCTTGAATCGACGACGCCGTGGGAGCGGCCAGGTTCCCCGGACTCAGCAACTGGTTGACGTCGGGCGATGTCCCGACCTGATCGGTCACCGTATTGTCGAACACAATGTCGTTTTGCAGCTCTTCGAGCGCGCTCAGAATCGACGGGTCGACTTCCGTGCTGATCTGGTAGCTCCACCCCAACAGAGCGACCAGAACCGCCCCGTGAATTCCCACGCTGATCGCCCAGCCCGGGAGATCCCGCATGGAAAACCACTGCCGACTTTCACTTCCCAGACCCCCGCTCACTCCGGCCGCCGCGCGAGCCTGGCCCCCTGTGCTCGGTCGGGCCGTCCCCGGGGTCAATGCTACACTCATCGCACGAGTCCTCAGCAGGTTTTCCCAAGATCTGCCTGGCGGTTTTCCCAAACCGCTGGCAAATCCCTGACTTCTTCCAGTCTACCCCGATTCCCGACTGATGAAAACTCCAGCAACGGAAATCCACTCAAGATGGGCGCAGCGATTTGCGGCACTGTGGCGAAATGCTACAGCCGTTCGCCGCCAATTTGGCGGAATCATGTCGATCAACAGGGTATTTCAGGGAATACCGCACGCGCCGTGCCAATGAGACGTTAACCGCCAAACAACTTTTTCAGAAAACCAGGCGGTTTGACCTCGCCCGCATCCTGGCGGACTGGCCCCTTGGCTGGGGCGATCGTCGCGTCGGGTGTCGAACTGGCACGTGCCTCCCGTTTACGCCCCGGTTGATCTCCCCCCGCTGCTCTTCCCCCCACGCCAATTCGCGATGGCGCCAAGACTTCATGGCCCACAGGCCGAACCGCTGAATCGCGACTTGAGACGGGTCGAGTTTCCGACGATTGCAATCGGTTGTTCCCTGCGGGAATTCGCAGTCGCGATGTGGAATTTTGCGGTCGGGCGGCGGCCGCGAACGGATTCTCTTCCAGCCGCTGGTTCGTGCCGGACTTGGGACTCCGTCGCAACGTTGACCCCGGCACCGGAGGCAAGTCTCCTCTCCCGGGAAGCTCGGGAAGTTCCGGCAGCTCAACCGGCGGAAGTTCGATTTCGCCCCCTTCGCGCGAGTCGAGCGGTTGCGTCGAATCGACGCCGGGGAGATCGCCGTAGGGCAATTCCGGCAGCGGATCTTTCCCGACCGCCGACCCCGGTCGTGTCCGTTCGAACGAATTGTCGGCTGGCTGTTCCGACGTGGGGTAGCGGGTGTTGGAATAATCGGGACGCAAAGCCAATGGATAACAACGATCACGAAACGCCCGGCTGAACGGCCCGGTGGACGCGAATTGTTCCTCGTAAAAGTAGACCCCGTGGGTCTCCAGAATCGTGCCGCTTTGGCGTTCCAGCGTCGCCAATTGCGTGTTGTAAAAAGTCAACGAGTTCGCCTCGCTGCTAATGGTGTTCCCCCAGTCAGTGATCGCTTGCAACACGTTCAGGTAAATCGTCCGGCCATTCTGGAACAGTGCCATCTGATATTGCAGATTGACCCGAGCCGCCTTCCGCGCTTCGCTGTACGCGATGAACTGCTCGTAAGTCTGGTCGACCAGTCGAGTGGTGGTCGCGAGCTGGTGGACGGCGGCGTGTCGCCCCTGGTTCAGGTTGGCCCGGTCCCGGGCGATCGCGAGTTCACTCTGCCGCTGAAGCGCGCGATTCTGACGCAGCCCCAGCGGCACCGACAGATTGATCCCCAAGTTCCAGTCGTTGAACTCGCCGGGGGATGTGCTGAGAAAACTGCCGTCGGGCTGAACGCCATTGAGGCCTTTCCAGCGATACAGCGCGAACGCGTCAACGCGTGGCTGGGCATTGTTCTTGGCCTGAGTCAATTGCTGGCCGTCGGCCTGCAAGGCGAGTTGCAGGTCGATGAGATCGGGGCGATATTCCGCCGCCAGGTCGCAGAGTGCGTTCCAGTCAGCCAAGTAGCGATCCCGGCGAGGCTCGGTGACCGGAATCAGCTCGGTTCCGTCTGAGGGAGGGAGACCCAGCAGATTGCGGAGCGCCGCCTCGCGCTGAATCACGTTCGCCTCCGCGGTGACGAGCGTCGCACGGAAATTGGCGAGTGCCGACCGGGCCTGTGCCACCTGGGCGATATCGTTGATGTTCCCCCGAAATCGCGCCTCACCCACACGGAGGGCTTCCTCGAGTTGTTCGACTTGTTGCTTTCGAACCCACACGTCGACCCGCGCGACAACCAGCCCCCAGTACCCTTCGACAACACTGCGGACCTGTTCTTGAACGGTGTCTTTGAACTGATAAAAGCTTCGTTCCGTTCCGATCCGCGCGATGACAATCGGAGCGAGGTTCGCCTGAAAGCCCGCGCCTTGCAGCAGGGGCTGGGTGTAACTGAGTTCGGCGGCTGGCCCTCCCTGCCGATTCAGGGGAACGAGTTGATTGCGAAAAGTCGTCGGACTGGTCGCAATGGAAAACGTCCCGGTTCCACCGGAAGTGTTCGTTTGTTGCAGCGACGTCCGAAAATCGTAGTTGTCGGTCCCGGTCCCAGCGATCAGCGCGTGGTTCGGATTCAGGGGGTCGTAAAACGCCACGCCATTCTCAAACCGGCTCCAGCGGTTGGTCATCCCCAGAGTCGGGTCAAACCGAGACTGCTGAACATCGATTCCGGTGTTGGCGATTGCAGGATCGTAGATCGTCCGTCCACTGGAAACGGCGGTATTGCCTGCCAGAATCCGGATCACGTCGGCATTGGCGAGACAGATTCGAATCGCCTCATCAAGCGACAGGAGAATCGGCTGTTCCTCGATCACACGGGCGACAGTTCGGGGTGCCGAATTCGCCAGCAACGGTTCGAATTCGATCTCTTCCGCAGGGCGTGCCTCGACCTGACGCTGTTCCGGGCGGATGAGCGGCAATAGCTCTCCAGCCCCAGCCAGCGGGCCAGGAAAACAAGCTGCCAGGGCCAGACCCCAGGCGCAGGATCGAGAAACGAACTGTCGCATATCGGAACTATCGGCGAATTTGTGCCGATTGCGCCAGCAAATCCGATTATTCACGCGACCGGTTGTGGAGGTTCAGAAGCTGACAGGTCGACGGAAGTGTGGACGATCATGATCGCTCCGAAACTATCCGTTAAGATCACACGCCCGGGCCGAATTTGGCCCGGGCATGCGGTGTTTCGACCACCGTGGTTCTGGCGTGCGAATTGTCGCTGAATGCGATCACGGGGAACCCTTGACGTTGGTTGCTTCGGCGCTCGATTTCGGTGCCGTTTGTTCAAGCTTCCAGACCACAGCGGGCATTTGGGTTGCATCCTGGCCGGATTGACTCTTCTGGCTCGGGGTCTCGGCTGGACTGGCCGGGGCCTTCTGGGTTGTGTCCGTTGTTCTTGTGGACACTGTCGGCGCAGAGTTTGTCGTTGCGTTTTGTGACGTGGATGCCGCGCCAGGCGAACCTGGGGCTTCTACCGCTTGCGTACTGTTGGTGGAAGATGCGGCGGAAGCCGCCACACCTGAGAGCAGTTGCCGCGATTCGAGAACCTGGGCGGCGACAGCCGGAAACTCGGCGAAAGTCCGGCGTCGCTTGCCTTTCGAGGAACCCGATACCACCGTTTTGAAGCAGTTCCGCAGAGCCGTCAGCCAGTGAGAACGAGACATGTTACACTCCGTATGTTGAATTGAGTTTGCGATGGGTTGAGGCGTGGAGGTCATTTACAACCCCCGTCTCAATGCGACGGAATTCGAAAATCACGCCAAAAAAACTCGGGGAATTTTCAAAACCAACTTTCGAGGCGACGGACGACCACAAATCCACGGGCTCCCATAATCATGACCTGCGTACCGTGGCAGGGGGCCGGCGGGGCTGCGAATTCGCCATCAACGACTCACCGCGGTTTTGCCAACAACAGGTTCTCGAGGAGCGACTCGTGCGAAACTGCGGGATCCCACAAAAAAAATACGCCCGGGCGTGAATCGGCCTGGGCGTACCAACCAATGGTTCTTTCACTCTCTCCCCTCAAGGAGCTTGGGCACTTTCGTAGTCATCAGTTACCAAAGATAGGAACCATCCGAGCCGTCGAATGCCGCTGCGACGTGTTCTGAGCGGACAACTCCTATTTGGAGTTCGATGGACCTGGATTTGACGTTGTCAGTGTTGTCTGAGACGGTGCGGGCGATGAGGGTGTTGACGGTGTTGCTGGCGTTGACGGTGCTGAGGGCGTTGATGGCGCCGACGGTGTCGAGGGTGTCGAGGGCGTTGACGGTGCTGACGGTGTTGATGGTGCCGTCTGTGCGGGAGTAGTCTGTTGCGGTACGGTTTGTGCTGGAGTTGTCTGTGCTGTGGACGATTGTGCGGTCGGTACGGCCACATCCGTGGTATTCGTTTTGGAGATCGCGCCCGCAGTCACACCTGACAGCAACTGCCGCGATTCGAGAACCTGGGCGGCGACAGCCGGAAACTCGGCGAAATTCCGGCGTCGTTTGCCTTTCGAGGAACCCGACACCACCGTATTGAAGCAGTTCCGCAGAGTCGTCAGCCAGTGAGAACGAGACATGGTACACTTCCTGAGTTGTATTGAGGTCGCGATGGGTTGTGTTGCGGAGGTCAGTTGCAACCCCCGACACTCTCAATGCGACGGAATTCCAAAATCACGCCAAGAATTCTGTTGAGAATTTCGCATTTCTATTTCTTGTCGTCGGAAGACCGCAGCATCTTGCACGGTCACGACCGCCACCTGGCGACCAGATCCACCAAAGAATGCAAACGCCCGGGCGAGAATCGTCCCGGGCGCAGGAGAGGTCAGTTCTGAGGTTCGCACACGTGTTGCCGCGGCATTAGTAATATTGCGTGGCTCCAATATCGACCTTGCCTCCCTTCACTCGAACGACTCCCCGCTGGTCGGTCGTCAGCGGCCTGCCGCTGGCGTCAATTGCCTCAGTAACACTTCCCGCACCGATCGCTTTGCTCCCCAACACAAGCATCACAGTTTTGGTGCGGCCGCCATTGTTCGCGAGAACAGGTCGACCAATGGTGTCTGTGGCGAAGATACTGCTTGCCCGGACACCGACGATGTTGGAACTTGACCCCTTCGAGAAGTCGCTCGTGGCATTCCCAACTCCGATCAGGTTGTATGCTCCGAACTTGGCCGTTCCCCCGAGATCCGCTGATGTTGTCGCGAAATTCCCGGCGACAACTGTGTTGTACAACCGGTTCGCCGGTTGGATGGCAAGGTCAGAGCTGTAGATTCCCCCACCACTCTGTCCTGATGAATTCGCACAGACAGTGGACTGTCGCACTGTCATCGCGGAGACACTGCAAATGCCGCCGCCATTGGAGTCGGCCGAATTGCCATAGATGGTCGACTGACAGACCGTCATGGTCCCCTGATTGTAGATTCCGCCTCCCATGCCATTGGATAGGAAGCTTTGGTCGTGCTTTCTTGGAACGCTGGGGTTCTGGCAGAAGGACTGATTGTCATTGATTGTGCATTGGTTCAGAACCATCGTTCCCTGGTTGAAGATCCCGCCACCATAGCCTCCCACATGGGCGCTGGAGTTTCCCTGATATCGGGCACTGTTTCCACTGACAGTGGATCGGGACAACGTCAGCGTACCGCCATTCCAGATCCCGCCACCGTCGCTATTCGTTGCGAGTCCACCCGTGACTGTCAAGTCGTTCAGGGCCACGGTCCCTTCCTGGATTTGAAACACGCGTGCGCTCTGATTCCCGTTGATCGAAAGCAAGTCGGCCCCCCGGCCACTGATCGTCACGTCTTGCGAGATGGTCAGCGTGCCCAGCGTCAAGTTGATGACGTCGGGCTTGGCGTCCGTGAAGTCCGTCCCACCGAGACTGGCACCGTTTCCAAACTCGATCACGTCGGCACCCGGGGTGGCGGCCGCCTGAGCAATCGCTTCGCGCAAACTCGTCAACCTGTCCACAGAATTCATGACGTCATTGGCGGTCGTCACCACAATCACCGAACTGCCGGTCGGAGTCGGAGTCGGAGCTGGTCTCGGGGTCGGGGTCGGAGTCGGAGTCGGGATCGGTGACTTTTTGGGAAACTCGATCGGGAGGATGATTCCACCGCCAGTACTAACGGAATCGATCACACCTGACAGCAACTCCCGCGCTTCAAGAACCTGGGCGGCGACAGCGGGAAACTCGGCGAAAGTCCGGCGTCGTTTGCCTTTCGAGGAACCCGAAACCACCGTTTTGAAGCAGTTCCGCAGAGTCGTCAGCCAGTGAGAACGAGACATGGTACACTCCGTAAGTTGATTTGAGTTCGCGATGGGTTGAGGCGTGGAGGTCAGTTGCAACCCCCGACACTCTCAATGCGACGGAATTCCAAAATCACGCCAAAAATTTTTAGGAATTTTGAAATCCCCTTTTTTCGCGACGGTAGCTCGCACCACTGCGACCCTGCCACAACGGTCACCCGATTTTCGCTCAAGCGGGGTCAGGCGGAAGTGGGAATTCCCAGTCGGCACGGTCTGCCCCGTCTCAACGACCCCAGTCCAACCTTCAGTTGGCGGTCCCTCCCAAGCCGTGCCGGTTGCTCCCGCCGACGCGTTTCCCACCCCACCCCTCCCGCTGTGCGTCACGCCGCGCGGCGTAGCGGCGTCGCCCCTGAGGCTGGTTCCGAACGCCAGTGTTGAATTTCACTCATTTCCAACACATTGTGCAGAAACTCCCGACAGCTTTCGTTCCAGTCGGGCCACGTGAAGCTCTCCGGGGGAACCAGCGATTGTTGCCGAAATGCGATTTCCGGGTGCATCAAAATCCGACTGAGTGCCACGGCGTCGCTCGCCGGGAAATACGCCGCGAATCGGCCACCGACTTCGCGATGCGTGGGAATGTCGGTCGCAATCACCGGGGTTCCGCGACTGAGAGACTCGACGATGGGCAGATTGAACCCTTCCGCGAACGAAGTCGTCAGCATGGCGGTCGACTGTCGGTAACAGAAATCGAGTTCGTCATCGTTGACCGATTCGAACCAGAACAGCCGTTTGCCAAATTCTCGGTGTTGGCGGATGCGGTTGGCGACCTCTTCGCAGCGCCAGCCATATTTGCCGACGATCACCAGGGCCGGGGCGGCGGGATCCAGCCATAAATGGTCGAGGGCATCCAGCGCGAGGGTGTGATTCTTCCGGGGAGACATCATGCCGACCTGCACGTAGGTGGGTCGGCCATGCTGTTTCTCAAACGCCAGCCGAATCTCTTCCCGGGGCGCGCCGCCGTCGCGCATTTTGTCGAGTCCGACTCCCAGTCGGAACCAGCGTCCCTGGACCGGGTTGGCACTTTGCCCCCGTTCCGCCGGCAAGTGGGATTGCACTTCGCGCCAGGTGGACTGCGAATTGCAGATGAAGTAGTCGACCGTTTGCGACGCGTCACGCCACCATCGGCTGAAATCGGAGATGACCCCTCGGTCGACCGTCGACGGATGACTGAGCGGAATGAGATCGTGGACGCACAAACACACTTCCGCGCCGGCCTCTCTCGCCCGCTGGAGATCACCCCAATAACGGGAACGAACATTCACATCCAGCAGGACGATGATATCCCCCTTGCCAAAAGGGATTTTGGACGGCAGAAACCGCCGAACCGGGGAGAGCGCCGTCTCGGCGACAACATCCAACGCATTCCGAGTGCCCCGTGCGAATTCGATCAACCGGGTGCGGTCGAGTTCTCTTCGCAGGCGATGCCTCCAGGTGATTTTGCCAACCGCCTGAGGATCCCGAGGCCGGAATCGCTGCGTGACCACCTGCGAGTCCAGCGTTTCAAATCCGGTCGAGGTTTTGAACAGGATTGGCTGACAGTCGGCGTCGAAGTCGGCCCCCAGCGTCGGCCCCGCGTGAACCAGACCGCTCACCATCCGCTCGATTCCCGTATGCACATTCGTCAGAAACGTGCGAGTACAGTCGAGGTAAATCGTGCGTTTGGTTCGTGAGGCTGCGTCGGCCACGGACAATGTCTCCTGAGATCGCGCGAGGCGTACGGACTTTCCAACCAGTTCCCCTCCGGGGGGAGCGCGGCGGAGTCTAGCAGTAAACCGCAAATCGCGGAAAGAGCGGTTACTCATTCTCCACCGACCTACGGCACCATCACCCGTCCGCCGCACGTTACCAGCGTCTGTCCGGTCATGAAACTCGACTCGTCAGACAGCAGAAACTGTACGAGAGCCGCGACTTCGTCCGGCTGCCCGATCCGTTTCATCGGTGTCGCGTCGACGATTTTGTCGATCGCCTGCTGGCTGACACCCTCTAGAATCTCAGTCTCGATCAAGCCGGGAGCGACGGCGTTGACCCGAATGTTATGAGCGGCGAACGCCGACGCGATGCTGCGGGTGAAACCCACCACGCCCGCTTTGCTTGCCGAGTAGGCGATCGAGAGCGGACGTGGCTGCAACGCGGAGATGGATGCCATGTTGACAATCCGCCCGAAATTGCGAGCGATCATCCCGTCTTTCACTCCCCAGGTCACCAGAAACAGTCCGGTGAGATTGATGTTCAGAGTTCGCTGCCAGACGTCGAGTGTCATCTCGGTGTGCGGCGCGTAGTCGAAGACGCCCGCGTTGTTGACCAACAGGTCAATCGGACCCAGGTCGCGCTCGACGGTGGCGATCATCGCGGTGACGGCGTCCGCCTGAGAGACATCGGCCCGAACGGCGATCGCCCGGCGGCCGATCTGTTTGACGGCTTCGACCGCTTCGGCGGCCGCCGCGTCATTGCTGCGATAGTTGATCGCGACATCGGCCCCGCCCCGGGCAAGCCGCTCGACGCACGCTCTGCCGATGCCGCGGGAACCACCGGTGACAAGCGCGATGCGACCGGAAAATGGGGTGTCCGACATGGTAAATTCCGTGGGGTGTGAATGGGTGAGTGATTGTGAAGGCCGGGTCAAGTCGTCCGCGAATCCAGGTGACAGAATCGGTTGGAGTCAACCTTCGAAGACCACTGATTTCATCGGCTGTTGG
>JAPLOC010000432.1:0-1007 GCA_026692825.1 Planctomycetota bacterium
AGCCGCCTGGGGCAGCACCATGTCGACCAGCCGGGTTTGCGGATGCGACGCCGAGACCAGGCCGGCGAGTTCGCCCGTGGGGCGGGCGATCGGCACCGCGCGGGGGCTGCCTGCCGGGGCTTGGGGCCGCCGGCTCTGTTCGACAAGCGCCCGCAATTCTTCGGCAAGCCGGGTGTTGCCCTGGCGGGCGCTGTGGGCGGCGATCTGCAGGGCGACGGACCGAAACTGCTCGTCGTCGCGCGTCGAGTGGCTGCGGATCAGAGTCTTGACTTGTTCGGCGGTGGCCACGGGAGATTCAGAAGGGGGGATGCAACATCGTGCGGAAGTCGACAGACAACTCAATATCGGCACACCTGTCTAATGCCAACCGGTCGTCACTTCCATCACGGGTTGGAAGTTCAAGATGACCATTCATTCGTCGTCCTGATTGTGTCGTTCACAATTCATCATCGACTACGAGAACCGGTTTTCGAAGCTGCTCGTCTTCATTCTCGCGCATCGGATCGCAGGTGCGGAAGTCGATCGCTCCGCCCAAACGTCCGTGCATGAGCCGACGGTCATTCCACTCGGCGAAAGGCAGTCGTAGGTGCGGATAGGGATCACCTCCGTTCGCGGTCGACAAGCAGGACACCCACCGGCCAGAACGTGAAACCGCGTTCTGGATTCCCTGGATGTGGTGTAACCGGTGAAACCATTTGAGGTTTCGACGATTGGATGGAGAATTCGTGTGTCTGACTGGCTGGTGGGCGGCACTGGGGTTTCGAAAAACCGACTGTCACCCGTTCGCAATGCTTGCAGTGGGATTCTCGTCCGAATACGCTGATTCGTGTTCACAATGCCTCGGTTCGAACCTCAATCATCTCAGCACTGTTAGTACACCATGTCGGGTGTCGCCATCTTCATCAGTCATGGAGCCCCCAGTGCCCTCGAAGCCCCGCGAGCGCATGCGATTCGAGTGGACTTGTTTGCCATGTTCCGTAACCTGGATGGACCTCCCCGCAAGTTGC
>JAPLOC010000432.1:1043-2961 GCA_026692825.1 Planctomycetota bacterium
CCCGGCGAACTCTGGCGACCGACGATTTTTCGCGCACTTTCTGGTTGTCAGGGGGCGGTAGTCTTACTGGACCCGCGCGCGAAGTCGAGGCCCTGGGTTGTCAACGAACTGATGATGCTACGGTTCCGCAGGTTCTTCCAGAACGATTTCCCATTGTTGGTGGTTGAAATCGACGACCCTGGGGTGCCGCTGAACGACGACGCGTTTGAACGCACACAGCGATACGCTGAACTTCTTGAGCCACTTCAAGACAGTGAATACGAGCGGATGAGGCTTCCGGCGACAATCTCGGCCAAAGCCGCCGCGAAAAAGATCTTTCAATGGTTCGGCAGCCGCCGCTTTTGTGATCCCAATCCAGCGCCGTGGGTCTGCACGATGAAAAGGCGACTGGGACAGTTGACAGCCGATCCCGGGCTTTTGAGAGACGTCGCTGCCGCGCTAAAGGACTCTCTGGATAAGGAAGACCGGGACGAAATAACGCGATTGACCGGGAGCGACGTTGCCATCAATCTGCCCGACTGGGCAGCCTGTGTGCAGAGCGACGGAGTGTTGTCCGCCCTGGCGACTCGCCTTTACGCGATGCCGCGGAACGGCGGAGCCGCCAACGCGGTCCCCCTAATCGCCATTCAGTTGCCACATGGACTGAAGGAAGACAACGAACGAGATCTGGCGTATCGGGTGCTGAAGCGTGTCAGCTTCGAGTTTCGATCTGACGACGAATTCCGTATCGCAGAAGTCGCCGATCTTGATCCGCTCGATGGTAGGAAAGAGGACCGTCCAGACAAGGCTGAAAAGATCATCCTCGACATTGCTCGACTGGGCCTCCAGCTCGGCGACGTCGCGCGTGACATAGTTCTGGCGCACTTGAATGAATGGGCAGACAAAGGCAACTATCTCGTCTGCCTCTTGCCGCCGGAATGGACCGATGGTGTCATACTCGAGCGACTGAAAGAATTCAGAGGCATTCTGGTGGCTATTTATGGATCCTGGACCATCAACGAACTGAATCGCATGGTCAGCCCATTGTCGATCGAAAAGCTCCACTGTGTGATCCAAGGTGAACAGTTCCGTCATTGCATCTACGCGCGCCAGATCCTGTGCAATCTGGCTGAAACGAATTCTGCGTCGAAGCGCAGTTACTGGTGGCTAAATCGGAATCCGTGAATTGAACATTTCTCCTTTCGCGCTCTGAAGATCTGTCGCTAACGCATTGGTCCCCGTACACCGCATTGTGACTTGTTCCGTTCGCCGGGCGAACGTCGAAGTCGAAACGAAATCAGATCAAGAGACTACTTGCAGTGCCGCGTCACCTGGCAGCGGCAACGAATCCGTAGACAACAACGAACTTAGCATCGCGAGAAATTGACCATGGCTCTGCTCAACACCATTTCGGGGTACCAGCCGCTACTGGCCCTCACCGACAGTCCCGTCGATCCAACTGGTCCTCCGGATGATCGTTCGGGCACCTCGTACGTCGCCACTGGGGAGTTACTACTGGCGACAGAAGTCGCACTCGCGACGGGACGTCCCCTGTTGTTGCGCGGTGCTCCCGGGTCGGGAAAGTCGTCGTGGGCCAGCTACGTGGCTCGAAACCTCGGTTGGAGGTACCACGAATCTGTTGTGACCGCGAATACCGAACTGTCCGATTTCTACTACCGCTTTGATGCCGTGCGCCGACTTCAGGACGCACAGCGCGGCAAAAGCGGGGGGGATCTCGAACCGTTTCGATACTTGACACCCGGCCCTCTTTGGCTCGGATTCAATTGGTCCGACGCACTTGATTTACTGAAGAGGCAGCAGCGGAGCGTCGCCATTTTGCCGCACGGAAAGCTCAATCAGAACCGCGACGCAGAACGGGCGGTCGTGCTGATCGATGAGCTTGACAAGGCCGATTCCAGCCTTCCTAACGGCCTATTGG
>JAPLOC010000433.1 GCA_026692825.1 Planctomycetota bacterium
CCAGTTGAAGTAGTACCAGTTCCGCATCTGGTAGGTCATTTCGGTCATGCCGGGCTGACGCGGAATCACCCACACGCCGCGATCGTTCCAGTAGGCGCGGGTGGTGTGGATGTCGCCAATCATGCCATCCTGCAGCCGCTTGATGGTTTCGATGTACGCTTCCTGATGGTGGCGTTGCAGGCCGACACCAACCGCCAGATTCTTCTTTTTCGATTCGGCGGCGGCGGCCAGCACTTGGCGAACGCCAGGGGCGTCGACGGCGACCGGCTTCTCCATGAAGACGTGTTTGCCTGCCTTGACGGCCGCTTCGAAATGGATCGGGCGGAATCCGGGAGGAGTCGCCAGAATCACGAGGTCGACCCCCGCGTCGATCACTTTCTGATACGCGTCGAAGCCGACGAATTGTCGCTCGGCCGGGACATCCATTCGGCTGACGACCTTTTCACCCCCTTCGCTCTGAATCGCGCCAATTGAACTCTTGATCCGGTCGGCGAACGCGTCACCCATCGCGACGAGCTTCACATTGCCGGCGGTGCTGAGGGCCTGAGCGGCGGCACCCGACCCGCGACCGCCGCAACCGACGAGACCGACCCGAATCAGGTCGTCGCCGCCGGCATATGCGCCGTGGACGGTGCCGACCTGACTGAGAACCGTGGCACCCACCGCGGCGAGAGTCGAGTGTTTCAGAAAATCACGACGCGAAGCGGGATCTTGGGATTGCGGCTGAGTCATCGGACAAACTCCAGGGAATCGGAAGCGGGAGAAACAGTTCCAGGGGACGGAGCGCTAATCCGTCAATTCAAACTCGTTGGGTCGCTTTCGCTGGCCCAATCCAACACATTCCCGTTAGCAACGCGAGCCAATCGTGGTGATCGCTCGGGTGTCGCTCGCATCGCTGAGGGATTTGGACGGGCCAGTGGCCCGTCCCACGTCGCACGCTGCTCAGTTCTTTTCCGTCACACTCTTTTCGACGGGAGGAAACTTGATGTCAGCCCCTCCCAGCGGTCGCACCACGCGGAACCCGACAAACCGGGCGTCGGTATGGTACCAGCGGCTCTTGGGAAGCTGTGGATCCTGAATTTTCCACTCAGGCTTGGAGTAGTCGCGGGCCGCGCTGCGGAGCATCTCCGACGTCCCGTCCCAGCCACCACCCCGAACCACCTGCGGGTACTCTTTGGTCGCCAGAAAAAACGGCGACTCCGCGCTGTGCTTCGTATAGGCATCTTCGTAGTACTGATCGATGCACCACTCGGCGACATTGCCGTGCATATCGTGCAATCCCCAGGGATTGGGCTTCTTCTTGCCAACCTTCTGGTATTTCTCGCAGTTGTCGATGAACCAGGCATGGTCTTCGAGAGCCGCCGGATCGTCACCAAACGAGAAGGCGGTCGTCGTCCCGGCCCGGCAGGCATATTCCCACTCGGCTTCGGTGGGGAGGCGATAGTAGCGGCCGGTCTTCGTTGTCAGCCATTCACAGTACACCCGTGCCGCCAGCCCGGTCATGCAGATCGCCGGGTAACCGTCGTGCCCCATGCGGAAAGTCATGTCGGTGTACGGCTTCGTCGGGCGGGTGACAGCGTCCGAGACGTTGTCGCGTTCGGTCGGGGCGACATTCAACGTCTGGCGACGCTTCACATCCAGGCTGAAACTCCAGATGTCGTATTCATCCCACGTCACTTCGCACTTCCCCATCCAGAAGGGGGCGATCTTCATTTTGTGCTGCGGGCCTTCGTCTTCGTTTCGTCCCGCTTCGGAATCGGGACTCCCCATCAGCAGTTCGCCGCCGGGAATCGGAAGCATGTCGAAGGTGATTTCCGTTCCCACCAGCTTTTCGGTGTACGGCTTCATCTCCGCCGGCGACTTCGCGTCGGCATTGGGAACCGCGACCGGGGGAAGAGCCTGTGCGACTTCGTCTGCCAACGGTTGCGAGACGCGGTCGCCCGAAAGCCCCCACGCGACGCCAGCGGCGATCACCGCCAACAGCGCGGCTTGGCGAACGAGTCGACTTCGTAATAGACTGGACATTCCTCTGCCTGATCTCAATTCGAGAGCGTTCTCACATGACCCATCTGTTGGCACTCGCCACGGTACTGGCGGCACTCTCCGCTCCGCCAGAGACACTCAACCCGCGCGAACGATTCGAGTTCGCCGAGATGCTGATGGGCATGCAGTTCAAACTCGTAGTATATGCCCCCGATGGAGAGTCCGCAAACAAAGCCGCCCAGGCCGCTTTCCGCAGAATCCAGGATTTGAACGACGTTTGCAGCGATTACCAGGCCGACAGCGAACTCTCCCGGCTCTGTCAGACCGCCGGGCAGGGGAAAGCGGTTCCCATCAGTGAAGACTTGCGGATTGTACTCGAACAATCACTCAGGCTAGCGGAACTGAGTGACGGGGCGTTTGACCCCACCGTCGGTCCCCTCACCCGGCTGTGGCGCCGTTCACGCCGGTCGAAATCGTTGCCCGCGAAAGAGGTCTTGGAGTCGGCCCGAGCGGCGGTTGGCTACAAGCATCTGCGACTGAATCTCGAACACGAAACCGCCGAACTGCTGCTGCCAAAAATGCAGCTTGATCTGGGAGGCATCGCCGTCGGGTATGCGATCGATGAGGCGCTTCTGGTCCTGAAGTCACACGGCATCACCAGCGCGTTGATCGACGGCAGTGGCGACATTGGCGTCAGCGACGCCCCGCCGGGAACCGATGGTTGGCGGATCGGCGTGGCACCGCTCGACGCCGAGTCGGAGCCGAGCCGCTACCTGGTCCTCAAAAACGCGGCCGTCACCACGTCGGGGGACGCCTTTCAATTCGTGGAGATCGACGGTGTCCGGTATTCGCACATTGTCGATCCCAAAACCGGACTCGGGCTGACTCGTCCGACGAGCGTGACCGTGATCGCCCGGAATTGCACGGAAGCCGACAGCTATGCGACGGCAGTTTGCGTGCTGGGGCCTCAACGGGGGTTGAAACTGATCGCGACGAAGAAAGGGACCGAGGCGCTGATTGTCACCCGCGTCGCGGACAAAACGGAAACCCGGGAATCGCCTGGGTTTCAGGCTTGGCAGGCGAAATGAGCGACTACAATGGGACATGTGTACGCTTTTGTGGTTCCGCAATGATCTGCGTCTGACCGATCAGCCGGCACTGGCCGCCGCCGTGGCGCGGGGGGGGCCGGTTGTGCCGGTGTACATCGTGTCGGACGACGGCGAGGGAGATTGGCCACTTGGATCCGCGACGAAATGGTGGCTGCATCGATCGTTGAAGAGCCTCGACGCACAACTTCAAGAAATCGGTTCACGATTGATCCTGAGACGGGGTTCCACGCAGACAGAACTCGATTCGCTGATTGCAGAGACCGCCGCGACGGGGGTTGTCTGGGGACGGCGTTATGAGCCGGCGGCGATTCTCCGCGATCAGCAGATCAAGTCCCGCTTGAAGCAACGCGGGATTCTCGCCGAGAGCCACAACACGTCACTGTTGTGGGAACCGTGGACGATACAAACCGGGACCGGTGGGCCCTACAAGGTCTTCACGCCGTTTTGGCGGAAGTGTTTGCAAACCGGCGCGATCGCTCGGCCGATTGCTGATCCGGTGGGTGACACCCAACCGGTTGGTGCCACCCAGACAATTCCCTCTCCTGCGAAGTGGCCCCGCTCGGTGCGACTCGCGGAACTCGACCTCGAACCGCGAATTCCGTGGGACGCTGGCTTACGCGAGACCTGGCTCCCGGGGCGCGACGGTGTCGAACGGGAATTGTGCCGGTTCGAAAGCGGACCGTGGAGCGAGTATTCCACCGACCGCGATTTTCCCGAGATCGCAGGAACATCGCGACTCAGTCCGCACCTGCATTTCGGTGAGGTGAGTCCGCGCACTGTCTGGCATCGGATGCGCGACGTTGCGCTGCGCGACCCGCGTGGTGTGTCCGCCATTGACCCGTATCTCCGTCAACTCGTCTGGCGGGAGTTCGCGTTCCATCTGTTGTACCACTTTTCCCACACGCCGCGCGAACCGTTGCGACCGGAGTTCGCACGGTTTCCGTGGCGAACTGACGACGCGGGACTGCGGGCCTGGCAAACGGGCCGGACCGGTTATCCCCTGGTCGACGCGGGGATGCGCGAGTTGTGGCGAACCGGCTGGATGCACAATCGTGTGCGGATGGCGGCCGCGTCGTTTCTGGTCAAGGATCTGTTGATTCCGTGGCAACTCGGCGCGGAGTGGTTTTGGGACACCCTGGTCGATGCCGACCTCGCCAACAACACGCTCGGCTGGCAATGGACTGCTGGCTGCGGAGCCGACGCGGCCCCGTACTTCCGGGTGTTCAATCCGGTTTCGCAGGGGGAGAAATTCGACGCGGCGGGGAACTACGTGCGCCACCATGTGCCGGAACTGGCCCGCTTGCCCAATCGCTGGATCCAGCAGCCGTTTTGTGCGCCGCGCGAGGTTTTGGCACAGGCGGGAGTCGAATTGGGCGTCACCTATCCCCACCCAATCGTTGATCACGCCGAGGCCCGTGTGCGCGCTCTGGCGGCGTTGGCGACGATTACAGGAGGGTGATTCCCATGGAACGCATTGGCCATTCCTTGAAAACCTGGC
>JAPLOC010000434.1 GCA_026692825.1 Planctomycetota bacterium
CTCCCCGAAGCCTACACCTCGATGGGCAAGCACAAGCCCCCGAAGGGTGACGAGAAGGCCTGGAAGGAAAAGTGCGACGCCCTCGTCAAGGCGGTCAAGGACAACAAAGTCGACGAGTTCAAGAAGGCCGTCAACTGCGGTGGCTGCCACGGCGCCCACAAGTAACAGCCGGCTGCGCAAGCATTCTCGCGTTCGTGCCCGCCGACTCGGTCCTCGAGTCGGCGGGTGTTTTTTTGTTGTGACATGCCCGCCGTTGCGTTGGTCTGCTCGCCCAACTTTGCTATCCTGCGGCACACACCACAGAACCGCATTCTCAACCAATCCGTCGCCTCAAGGGGTTCTACACCACCCGCCGCGACTGCTGGAGTTCCGCATGAAATTCGCCGGCAAATCGGCCCTGATCACGGGCGCATCACTGGGCATCGGGCGGGCCGTCGCCCTCAATCTGGCGCGCCAGGGAGCCAACGTGGCGATCAACTTCCGCTCGCACCGCGACGCCGCCGAAGAGGTCAAAGCCGAGATTGAAAAACTGGGCCGTAAGGCGATTCTGGTCCAGGCCGACGTTTCTGATCAGTCGGCGGTGGAAGGTATTGTGGCGCAGACCGTCAAGGAATTTGGCAGCCTCGACTGTTTCGTCTCGAACGCGGTCTACAGCGATCGCGAACTGATGATCGACGCCAAGATGGAAGGGTTCAAACGGACAATCGACGTCACGATGTGGGGGGCGTTTTACGGCGTCCGCGCGAGCGCCCAGCAGATGGTGAAGCAGGGGCGAGGCGGCTCGATCGCCGTCGTCAGTTCGCCTCACGCCGTTCTCGCGATTCCCACCGCCATGGCCTACAACATGTCGAAGGCGGCGATCGATCACATGGCCCGCACGGCGGCGATCGAACTCGCGTGTCACAAGGTTCGGGTGAACATCGTCCATCCCGGCTGGATCGACACCCCGGGTGAGCGGAAGTTCTTCTCGGAAGACCAAATCGCGCAAGGGGCGACGAAACTTCCCTGGGGCCGCATGGGAAGCCCCGAGGAAATCGCCGGCGCGATCGCGTTCGTGCTGAGTCCCGACGCCGACTACATGACCGGCAGTACGCTCACTATTGATGGAGGCGTGAGCCTTCCCTGGTGGTCGAATCGCGCCTCGGGCGAGATGTAGTCCAATCGCACCCGGTCGTCGACTGGCGACCGTCAGCCCCTTTTTGCTCTTCTGTTTCTCCACGTTCTTGTTTCTCCACGCGGAGCTGCTGCGAAATGTCCGGCGTCAACATCACCAGTGTGCTGCAGGAAACCCGTAAGTTCCCCCCGGCCAAAGAATTCAGCGCGACCGCGCACGTGAAATCCGAAGCCGAGTATGACGAACTGTGGTGGAAGGCAAAGGACGACCCCACCGGCTTCTGGGGCAGCATGTCGCAGAACCTCGACTGGTTCGAACCTTTCGACACAGTGCTGGAAGGGGAGATGCCGAACACGAAGTGGTTCGTGGGGGGCCGGCTCAACGCGTCTTACAACTGCGTCGACCGCCATCTGAAGACGTGGCGGAAGAACAAGGCGGCGATTATCTGGGAAGGGGAACCGGGGGACACCCGCGTTCTGACCTATCAGGATCTGCATCGCGAGACCTGCAAGTTCGCAAACGTGCTGAAGAGCCTCGGGGTTCAGTCCGGCGATCGGGTGACGATCTACATGCCACTGGTGCCGGAGATTATTGTCGCGATGCTCGCCTGCGCCCGGATTGGCGCGGTTCACTCGATCATCTTCGGCGGATTCAGCGCCGACGCGGTCGCCGAGCGAAATAACGACGCGCAGGCGAAAGTGGTGATCACAGCGGACGGGGGCTGGCGCCGGGGCAAAGAGGTCGAACTCAAGCACGCGGTCGACGAGAGCCTCGAAAAGTCCCACACAGTGCAGCAGGTGGTCGTGCTGCGTCGCACGGGGACGCCGATCACCATGGTTCCCGGTCGCGATCACTGGTGGCACGACCTGATGGCCGAGGCGTCGCCCGAATGCGAACCCGCGTCGCTCGACAGCGAACACCCGCTGTTCATTCTCTACACGTCGGGCAGCACTGGTAAGCCGAAGGGGGTGTTGCATACCACCGCCGGCTACACGCTGGGGACGATGATGACCTCGAAGTGGGTCTTCGACCTCAACGACACCGACACTTACTGGTGTACCGCCGATGTGGGCTGGATCACCGGTCACAGCTATGTCTGTTACGGCCCGCTGGCCAACGGCGCGACAGTGATGATGTACGAAGGGGCTCCCAACTGGCCGCACGACGGACGGTTCTGGGAGATCATCGAAAAGTACAAGGTCACCATTTTCTACACCGCGCCGACCGCGATCCGTTCGTTCATCCGCTGGGGAGACGAATGGCCCAACAAGCACGACCTCACCAGTCTGCGACTTCTGGGATCGGTGGGAGAGCCGATCAATCCCGAAGCGTGGATGTGGTACCACAAGGTGATCGGTGGCGAACGCTGCCCAATTGTCGACACGTGGTGGCAGACCGAGACCGGCTCGATCATGATCAGCCCGCTTCCCGGCGCGACGACAACCAAACCCGGAAGCTGCACCCGGCCCCTGCCGGGAGTTGTTCCCGATATCGTCACCAAAGAAGGGGAGAGCCTCCCGGACAATGCCGGGGGATTGCTGGTGATGCGGCAGCCTTGGCCGTCGATGCTGCGAACCCTCTACAACGATCACGAGCGGTTCCTGAAGACCTATTTCAGCGAGATTCCTGGCTGTTACTTCGCCGGGGACGGCGCGCGGCGGGATGAGGATGGCTGCTACTGGGTGATGGGTCGTGTCGACGACGTCTTGAACGTCTCGGGACATCGCCTGAGTACCATGGAAGTCGAAAGTGCCCTGGTGTCTCACCCGCTGGTGGCCGAGGCGGCCGTGGTCGGGTTCCCGCATGAAATCAAGGGCGAGGGGATCTGCTGTTTCGTCAGTCTGACCACCGGCGAGGGCGACGACGCGCTCAAGCAGCAGTTGAAAGATCACGTCCGCAAGCAGATTGGCGCGCTCGCCAGTCCCGACATGATTCGCTTCAGCAATGCGTTGCCCAAGACCCGCTCGGGAAAGATCATGCGGCGATTGCTGCGAGACATCGCCGCCGGCCGCGAACGCGTGCAGGACACCACCACGCTGGAAGACTATGGCGTGCTGGCGAAGTTGCGGGCGAGCGAAGAGTAGCGACAGTTAACCGCGTGAATTTTCGAACCAGGACGCGATGAGTTCCGACCGCCCCCCCACCCCCGCGATGCAGCGTTACTTGGAGGTCAAGTCGCAGCATCCGGGGACGATGTTGTTGTTTCGGATCGGGGACTTTTACGAGCTGTTTTACGAAGACGCTCAGGACGCCTCGCGGGCGCTGGGAATCACGCTCACCACGCGCGACAAGGGGTCGACCAACCCGATCCCGATGGCGGGGTTTCCGTATCATCAGCTCGACAATTATCTCCGTCGACTGATCCAGGCCGGGTTTCGCGCCGCCGTCTGCGAACAGGTCGAAGATCCCGCGGTCGCGAAAGGGATCATTCGGCGGGAGGTGACACGGGTCGTCACTCCGGGGACACTCACCGACGACGCCCTCCTCGATCCGCGCGAAAGCAATTTCCTGGCATGTGTCGTCTGGGACAAAGAACGGTCGGCGGGATTGGCGTGGCTGGAATTGTCGACCGGTCGGTTCCTGGCGACCGAGCTGCCACCGGAAGGACTCGCCGACGAGTTGGCGCGGTTGCAGGCCGCCGAGTGCCTCGTTCCCGAAGATGCGCCTTATCTTCCCGCACTGGCGGCGACCCTGGGGGTGGCGATGCCCGGGCACGGTCCGTCGACTCCGGGTCGGACGCTGCTGACGGAACGCCCCCCGTGGAGTTTCGCCGCCACGCACACGCGGGAGCTGTTGCGAACACACTTCGGTGTGAACACGCTGGCGGGGTTTGGGTGGGAGATCGAGGAGACGCCGGCGATCTGGGCGGCCGGCGCGCTCCTGGAGTATGTTCAGGAGACGCAAAAAAGCGCGCTGCCGCACATCGAAAAGCTCGAACCGTTTCAGCGCGGTTCCACATTGCAGATCGACGAGGCGACCCGCCGAAGTCTGGAGGTCTCGCGCACCCTGCGCGACGGACAGCGTTCCGGGTCGCTGCTGTTTGCGATCGATGAAACCGTCACCGCGATGGGGGCCCGGTTGCTGGCCGACTGGGTCTCGAATCCGCTGACCGACGTTGCCGCGATCGACCGTCGGCTCGACGCCGTCCAGGAACTGTTCGATCAGCCCGCCTTCGCCCGCGAACTGCGCGAAGCGCTGGGCAAGATGTATGACCTCGCCCGACTCACCGCGCGCGTCGCCACGGGGCGGGCCAGTCCCCGCGACTTGCGTTTCCTGGCGAACACGCTGGTGCTGCTCCCGAGTTTGTGTGGCAAGCTCGACCGGTGCGCCAGCGCGGGTTTGCGTGATGTGCGCGCCAAACTCGACCCCTGCGCCGACGTCCTCGGTCCCATTGATGCCGCCCTGGTCGAAGAACCGCCCCTCTCGATTCTGGACGGCGGTGTGATTCGTTCGGGCTATCATCCCCAGCTTGATGAGTTACGCGACCTGGCGCGGGGTGGCAAAGAGTGGATCGCGCGATATCAGGCGGAGGAAATCGAGCGGACCGGCATCCCCAGTCTGAAGGTCGGATTCAACAAGGTATTCGGCTATTACCTCGAAATCACCGCAGCACAGGCGGCGAAGACCCCGATCCCTCCCGACTACATCCGCAAGCAGACGCTGAAGAACCAGGAACGGTTCATCACACCACAGCTCAAAGAGCATGAAGAAAAGGTGCTGCGCTCGGAGGAACGGTCGAAGAGTCTCGAGCAGGAGCTGTTCACCGAGTTACGGCAACGTGTGGCCGCCGAGGGACGTCGGCTGAAACAGACCGCCGAGGCCCTGGCGCAGCTTGACGTCCTGGCGGGTCTGGCCGTGCTGGCCACGCAGCGCAACTACTGTCGGCCCGAGTTGACCGCGGAACCGATTCTCGAGATCCGTGAAGGGAGGCATCCCGTACTCGACAAGTTGCAGCCTTCGGGACAGTTTGTGCCGAACGACACACTGCTCGGAGGGGACCACGGCCGGCTGCAGATCATCACCGGCCCGAATATGGCCGGCAAGAGTACGTACATCCGCCAGACGGCGCTGTTGACCATTCTCGCCCAGATTGGATCGTTCGTTCCCGCCAAGTCGGCGAAACTGGGAGTGGCAGACCGAATCTTCGCCCGGGTCGGGGCCAGCGACGAATTGAGTCGCGGGCAGAGTACGTTTATGGTCGAAATGACCGAGACCGCGAGGATTCTGCATCAGGCGACCAAGCGGAGCCTGGTGGTGCTGGATGAAATCGGCCGTGGGACCAGCACATACGACGGGATTTCCCTCGCCTGGGCGGTGACGGAGTTTCTGCACGATATCGCCGGCAGTCGGACGTTGTTTGCCACGCACTACCATGAACTCACCGAACTGTCGCAGACGTTGCCTCAGGTGCGGAATTGGAATGTGGCAGTCCGCGAGCAGGGGGACGGGATCGCGTTCCTGCACAAAATTGTCGCGGGGTCGGCGGACAAGAGTTACGGGATCCACGTCGCGCGGCTCGCGGGAATTCCCCTGCGGGTTGTCGACCGGGCTCGCGTGATTCTTGAAACGCTGGAAGCCGACCATCTCGACAAGAATGGCAAGCCGAAGGTTCCTCCGCGAGAAAACCCCAATCGCCGGGGGAAACAACTGCAACTCTTCAAAGTGATTGAACACCCGGTTCTCGATCGCATTCGTGAGATGAAGACAGAATTGCTGTCGCCCGATGAGGCGTTGAGCGCGCTGAGCGCGATTCAGAGGGACTTGAAAGAGAATCCGTAAGGAAACGTCTAAGATAAAAACCGTTGTTTTATAGGGTTCATCGCGGCGCAGATGGCGTCGCATCCCGTAGGTACGACCGAAAAAGAAATTCTGTCGATCAGTGAAACGTCGCTTGGAAGCCCATTGGCGACCCCTGCCAGGGTCGCGTTCTGGGGCGTGTAGCGTGAAGAATCTGGTTCTCGCAAAACGCCTGAGGGGGTCGCGTGGAATAAATTCCACGCTACGGACACCGTTGTTTAGATTCGGCTCGTGTCAAGAACTCTTGGGAAACGGAAATCGCTTCGTGTTGCAATGCCGGCGAGTCTCGCGTCAACATCTTGCGGTTCCACGACCAGCCGGCTGACGCCAGGCCGTTCGCCGACCGGGCGGGTGGCGGGCCGAATTCCGTCCCGATTCTTGTCGAATGTCGGCGCGATTCCCATAATCAGCCGCTTGGATTCGTCTGGCTTCGACTCGTTCCCGGTGGCTGACGCCGCTACGACGGGTTGTGGCCTGTAACCCTTTGTGTTCGTGCCGCACTTGCAGGAGCGCGCATGTTTCGTCGTTTCGCAGTTTTCGCCGGTTTGTCGCTGGTTGTCTTGACCACCGGTTTCGTCGCGCTGGCCGCCGAGAATGCCCAGCAGGGTTTCACCACTCCCGAGACCGCCGCGGCCGATCCCGACTTTGCCCTGCAAGGGGAATACACCGGGAAGGAAGTCGCGTTGCAGGTGGTCGCCCAGGGGAACGGAAAATTCCTGGTGGTCGCGTATCGAGGGGGACTTCCCGGAGCGGGCTGGAACGGAACCCAGAAGCAGGACGCCGAGGAAGATGCTGCCGAGGTCCGCAAACAGATCGCCGACCTCGAATTGAAAAAAGTCGACCGCAAAAGCCCGACGCTGGGGGCGAAGCCGCCTCAGGGAGCGGTCGTTCTTTTCGACGGAACCGAGGCGACATTCAAACAGCATTGGCGGGACGGAGCGAAACTGGGCGATGGGTTATTGAACCAGGGAGCGACCAGCACCGACAACTTCCGCGATTTCACCATCCATTTGGAGTTTCGCCTGCCCTATATGCCGTTGGCACGCGGTCAGGGGCGCGGCAACAGCGGGCTGTACTACCAGGGGCGATTCGAGACGCAGGTTCTCGACTCGTTCGGGCTGGAAGGAAAAGACAACGAGTGTGGCGGTATCTATTCGATCAAGAATCCGGATGTGAATATGTGCCTGCCTCCGCTGGTGTGGCAGACGTACGACGCCGAGTTCACGGCGGCCCGCTACGATGCCGCCGGCAAGAAAACCGCCAACGCCCGTGTGACCGTTCGCCACAACGGTGTCCTGATTCACGAAGATGTGGAACTCCCGCGAATCACCACCGCTGCCCCCAATCAGGAATCGTCCGAACCGGGGCCGATCTATCTCCAAGACCACGGCAATCCGGTTCGCTATCGCAATATCTGGGTTCTCCCCCGGAACGCGGAGAAAGAGGCCCGTCGGCCGGCGATTCCCCAGTTTGAACGGTTCTTCGCCTCGACAGCCAGCGACAACGTTGCTGGTGGCCGGCTGTTGATCTCGGAATTGAATTGTGCGGCTTGTCATGAACCGACTCCGAAGCTGACCGGCGTTCCCCGTCCCGCCCCGATTCTCGACGAAGTGGGACAGCGGGTGCATCCGGAATGGCTGGTGAGCTATCTGACGGACCCGCACGCGACCAAGCCCGGGACCGTGATGCCCGATCTGTTGCGCAATCTTCCGGAAGCGGAACGCCAGTCGACGGCGCTCGCCCTGGCGCATTTCCTCGCCTCCACGGGAACATTGGCGCAGCGCGGTTCCGATCCGCAGTCCGCCGAGCGTGGCAAGAATCTGTTTCACCAGATTGGCTGTGTCGCCTGCCATGCGCCGCGTGTCGGCGAGACGGTACCCGATAAATCTTCCATTCCGCTCGGTGACCTCGACAAAAAGTACAGCATCACCAGCCTCGCCACGTTCCTCGAGAACCCGCAGCATGCGCGTCCCGCAGGCCGGATGCCGCGATTGGTTCAAAATCCGCAGGAGGCAACCGATCTGGCGAATTACCTGGTGGGGGCAGTCGAGGTGCAGCCTAAGAATCCCAACCTGCGATTCACCGCCTACCATGGAAGCTGGGACAAGGTTCCCGATTTTTCAGAAATCAAGCCGGTCAAAAGCGGCCAGAGCGCCGGGTTTGACATGGGGCTGGCGGGGCGGGGGAACAACTTCGGCTTGCGATTCGAGGGTTTTCTGAAGATCGAAAAAGCCGGCGAGTACACGTTTCACCTCGGTTCCGACGATGGCAGCCTGCTCTTCATCGACGGTGCTAAAGTCGCCGACTCGGATGGCATCCATCCGCACACGGTCCACTCGGGCAAGAAGAAACTCGACGTGGGGATGCACAAACTGCGTGTGGATTTTTCTCAGGTCGGTGGCGAAGCGTCGCTGACGTTGGAGTTCGAAGGCCCGGGGCTCGCCCGGCAAGACGCGAACCGGTCGATCTTTCTGACGGAACAGGGGCCACCCCCCAAGTCTGCCGACGAAGAGTCGAAGGAATTTAAGTTGCAGCCCGCACTCGTCGCGAAGGGTCGCGAACTGTTCCAG
>JAPLOC010000435.1 GCA_026692825.1 Planctomycetota bacterium
CGTCGATCTGGCTCGCGGGCCGGGAATACCCGGCCGACGAACAGGGAGCCATCACCGTCCCATTCAGCACCACTCCCGGAAGGCAATCGATTGTCATCAGTCGGGGTGACTTTTCCTGTCTCGACTCGTTTGCCCACGAAGCCGAGAACTACACCCTCTCGGCGGGAATGTACGTCGACCGCGAGTCGTTGCTGTCGCGACGGCAGGCGACGGTGCTGATCCGCCCGGGGTTGCGGCTCAATGGTGCCCTGGCGTCGGTCCAACTGCTGACTCAGCCAAAGCTGTTGATCACCTCGACCGACCTCGACGGAATCTCGACGAGTGATCAGATCAATGATGTGGCACTGTTTGACGATCGCGAAACAGTTCACGAGTTTCAGGTTCCCGCCCGAACGGCGTCGATTTCGTTCGTGCTGACGGCCAAAGTGAATCGCGTGAGCGCGGGGGGAGCCCCGTTCGATTTGTCGACGGTGACCGGTTTCACATTGAATGGAATCGAGCAGACGGACAAGACCGAAGATCTGCATCTGGTTCCCAGCGACACTGGGTATGTTGTCGCGCTGTTGGGGAAAACCGGAGAGCCGAAGGGGGGACGGGCGATTCACCTGTCGCTCAAGCATCGCGACTTCCGCGACCTGTTCCTGACCACACTGAAAACCACGCCGCAGGGGCGGGTTGAACTGGGGGAACTCGCCGACATCACCTCCGTCACCGCGACCGGTCCGCAGGGAATGACCGAAACGTGGCCGCTCCGTCCGGACAGAACCACCAGCAGCCCGCAGTTGAACGGGAAGGAAGGAGAACCCGTCGTCGTGCCCTTCGTGCCCCGTGCGGAGGGAGAACTTTCGCCCGCGGAGGTGTCGCTGTTGGAACTTCGCGGCAATGCTTTTGTCGCCGACCGTTTTCGGAATCTGAAACAGCGCGACGGCCTGCTGGTCATCGAAGGCTTGCCTGCGGGGAATTTCGACCTGTGGCTCAAGTCGAGTGATACCCAAATTCACCTGCGGATTGCGGCGGGGGCCAAAGATCGACGGTTTGTGTTGGGGAAGACGCGGATTCTTGAAACTCCCGCGATGCCTCCCCTGCAAGTCGCGGCGATCGAGAAAACGCCCGAGGCGCTGAAGGTGAAACTGGCCAACGCGACAAAACTCACCCGAGTCCACGTCTTCGCCGACCGGTTCGCACCCGCGTACTCGGCGTTCGATTCACTCGCGTCCGTTGGCACGATCGAGCCGAAACAGTTTTCGCGATTGATCGCCAGCAGCGTCTACATCACGGGGCGAAATATAGGCGACGAATACAGCTACATTTTCAACCGCAAATACGCGGCGAAGCTCCCCGGAAACATGCTGGAGCGGCCTGCGCTGCTGCTCAATCCCTGGGGGGTGCGCGAGACCGAGACGGGTGAACAACAAGCGAGCCAGGCGGATGACTTCGCGGGAGTCGATTCGCTCCGCCGTGAACTGGAAATGGGGATTCCTACCGATTCTCCCGCGTCACCACCACCGCCTCCCGGCACCAGTCAGTTCTCCAACCTCGACTTCCTCGCCAGTGGTTCCACGGTGCTGGTGAATCTGACGGCCGATGACGACGGAACCGTGACGATTCCGCTCGCGGAGCTGGGGGCGCACCAGCACATTCACATCGTCGCGGTCGACGCGTTGTCGACGGCGTATCGCAGCGTCGCGTTGCCCGAGCCGGACTTGCTGGTGATCGATCAGCGGCTCTTGTTTCCGCTCGACCCCGAGAAGCACTTTTCGCAGCAGAAACAGATTTCGGTCATCGCGCCGGGAACGCCGTTTGAGATCGCCGACGTCACCACCAGCCGATTCGAGACTTACGACAGTCTGGCCCGAGTTTACGCCCTGTTCGCCACATTGAGCGGAGACACGCAACTGGCGGAATTCGGACCGATTCTGACGTGGCCCACCATGACCCCGGAAGCACGCCGTGCGTTCTATTCGAAACATGCCAGTCACGAACTCACCTTCTTTCTGGCGAAGAAAGATCCCGAGTTCTTTCAGACGGTGATCAAGCCGTATTTGGCGAACAAACGGGACAAGACGTTTCTGGACCATTGGCTGCTGGAAGAGGATCTGAGGGAATATCTGCAGCCGTGGAATTTCGGGCAATTGAATGTGGTGGAGCGGATTCTGGTCGCGCGGCGGATCGAAGCCGATCGGCAGGCGACCGCCCGGCATATTGCCGACTTGTACTCCCTGTTGCCCCCTGACCGGGACCGGTTCACGCGTCTGTTTGATACCGCGATCAAGGGGAGGGCGTTGAGTTCGAACGAGGAACTGGAGGAGTTGCTTTCCGCTTCGATGGAAGTGGAACCGACCGACGAAACGGGTGACGCTCTGGCCGAGAGGCAGGATCGCGGTGGTCGCGTCATGTCGTCCTTTAAGTCCAAGAGAAGCGCAGGCCTAGGGCAAGGGGGAGGCATGGGAGGAGGGGGCTTCTTCGGTGGAGGAACGGGACGAATGACGGTAGGGATGGGAGGAATGCCCGCCGCTCCCGGGGAAATGGAACGGTTTTCGAAGCAACTCGATGATGTGGAATTGAAACAAGAACCCGTCGAAGAGCAAGCGAAGAGTCAACGCGGCGAGGCCAATGAACGCTCGTCTCTGCGATCCAAAAGCGGTGCCGCCCGACGAAAGATGCCACAGAAGAAATTCCTGAAAGAGTCCTTGCGCGATGCAGACGACTCGGATTCGGATGGCGATGAGCCGGTTTCTGACGTCGCCGAATATCTTGATTATGATTTGGCGATCACGTTACCTACGGACAGCATTCGCTCTCTCTACCGCCAACCCGACCCCACCAAAGAGTGGGCCGAGAACAATTACCATCACCTGACGATCGATGAGCAAATGTCCGACCTGATCACCGTCAATGCCTTCTGGCGTGACTTCGCGCAGCACGATCCCGCCCAGCCGTTCGTCTCCGCCCATCTCGCCGAGGCGAGCGGGACGCGGTTGACCATCAGCCCGGCGGGGCCTGCGGTGGTTTATCACGAGGAGATCCGCGCCGCCGACCCCGCCCCCGGACCCGCGAAAATCCTGGTCGGGCAGTCGTACTTTAAGCACGGCGACCGCCACATGCAGGTTGATGGCGAGCAGGTCGACAAATACGTCACCGACGAATTCCTGATTCATACTGTCTATGGCTGTCAGGTCGTGGTGACGAACCCGAGTTCAACCCGGCAGAACTTGAGTCTCCTGCTGCAGATTCCGCAGGGAGCGATTCCGGTTCTCAACACCCGCCGGACGCGCACGCAGTTGATCACTCTCGAGCCCTACCACACGCAGACAATCGACTACCACTTCTACTTCCCGGCGGCCGGCGAGTTTCAGCACTTCCCCGTGCAGGTCGCCCGGAATGCCGATCTTGTGGCATTCGCGGCACCCACCACGCTTCATGTCGTCGAGAAACCGGTGAAAGTCGACGCGGAATCGTGGGACCACGTTTCGCAGTTCGGCAGTTCCGAAGAAGTCGTCGCATTTCTGACGAAGCAGAACTGCGACCGTCTGGATCTCGATCGGATCGCCTGGCGGATGAACGACGCCCGGTTCTTCGAGACGGTGACGCGGTTGCTGGCGAGCCGGCATGCCTACAACCAGACCCTGTGGTCGTACGCCCTCAAGCACAACGCCGTCCCGGCCATCAACGATCTTCTGCAGCACGCCGACCCGCTGGTGACCGAGTGCGGCGGTCGCTTGCGGTCGAGGTTGTTGACGATCGACCCCGTCGCTCGACGGACGTATGAACATCTGGAATACAAGCCGTTGGTCAACGCCCGGGCGCATGCGCTGGGCAAGCGTCGGCAGATTGTGAACGACCGGTTCCACCAGCAGTATCACCTCTGGCTGGCGCAGGCTGCTTACGATCGGGAACTGTCACCCGACGACCTCCTGACGGCGACCTACTACCTGTTGCTCCAGGACCGGGTGGAAGAGGCGCGGTCGACGTTCCGTCGGGTGAAGCCGGAACAGATCGCTTCCCGGATGCAGTACGATTACTGTGCCGCATACCTCGACTTCTTCAACGCCGAGCCGGCACAGGCGCGGGCGATCGCCTTGAAGTACACCGACCACCCGGTCGACCGCTGGCGAAACACATTCGCGGCGATCGTCGCGCAACTCGATGAGGCGGAAGGGAAGGAGACGCAGGTTGTCGACGCCACCAGTCGCGACCAGCAACAGTCGCAACTGGCGGCGACAGAACCGTCGTTCGAATTCAAAGTCGAAGCGAAAGAGATCGAACTGTCGTACCAGAATCTCGATCAGGTGCGGGTCAGTTACTACCTGATGGATGTTGAGCTGCTGTTCAGCCGAAATCCGTTTGTGCGGCAATTCCGGGGCCAGTTCAGCGCCGTCAAGCCAAATCAAACGGCACTCGTCTCCCTCAAGCCGGCCGACGCTCCGGACGAAAAGCCCGCGTCGGGAACAATGCGGATTCCGCTTCCCAAAGAACTCCTCAACAAGAACATCCTGGTGGAGATTACGGGTGCGGGCGAGAACCGCACGCAGGCGTATTACTCGCATTCGCTGGGAGTGCAGGTGATCGAAAACTACGGCCAGGTCCGCGTGACGCAGGCGACGACGGAAAAGCCGGTCTCGAAGGCGTACGTGAAAGTCTACACCCGGACCGCCGGCGGCGAAGTGAAGTTCTTCAAAGACGGTTACACAGACCTCCGCGGCCGATTCGATTACGCGTCACTGTCGACAAACGATCTCGACGGAGCGGTGAAGTTCGCGATTCTGATCCTCAGCGACGAACACGGCGCGGTGGTAAAAGAGGCGGATCCGCCGAAACGGTAGAGGGGTGTGAAGTCGCAGGCGACGCTCCCCCTCGTAGTGGGGATTTCAATCCCCACGACAGTTCGGGATTTTGCGCTCATCCGGGAGGAAGCGTGCCTTCCAACCAAACAAGCCGTTGGGCAGAAGCTGGGGGGAATCTGTCCCCCCCAGACCCCCCTGGGATTTTGAAACAACGGCCCGTTTGAATACTAAAATTGGCCGAGGTTCTTCGGCCGACGAACGGCGAAATGTGGCACGACTTCAGGTGGTGCCGTAGAATCCGCGAATCATGTCCAAACCGTATGACGCCACGCCCAAGCATTTGGAGGAAGTCTTTCCGCAAGACTGGGGGTTGTTCTTAGGTGTCAAGCAGCGCGTTCCAGTGACAGTCGTCGACGCTGACGTGTCGACCGTCACGGCGGCGGCGGATAAGGTGTTGCGCGTCGATGAACCGAACCCGTACAAATGCTGCAGGGAGTTCGTTCGATGAAAGAATCTGTGACCTACCAGGCGATTCTCGAGGAGGGTCGAGTGCAGGGGGTGGTTGTTGGACGTGAGGAAGGA